>NZ_DKSQ01000073.1:0-13752 GCF_002472765.1 Empedobacter sp. UBA7252 | reverse complement strand
AATGGAGTTTTGTTGTTTTATTTTATTTTTTTTAATTCATCTAATTTGACTAGACACATAATACTAAATGTTGCAAACATGGTCAACGTAAGAATTACTGCATTAATTATCATAAGCTTTGTTTTTGGGTTATTAATTTGAATTAAAGTTACTTCAAATCATTTCTTTCGAAAAGTATTTCATTAAGAAATATCGACTTAACTCTCTTATTTTTAATGAATAAACTTTAACCTCAAGGCATAAAAAAACCTCAATTGGGAACAACTGAGGCCTTTCTCTACTAAAACTTAAGTACCATGAAAACTCAACTAACTTATATAAAGACTAGTACTTACTCTAGAATCATCAAATGATATACCAAATTATATTTCAACATATTAAAAATAAAAAAGCAGCCAATAAATTGACTGCTTTAAATAATTTGTATTAAAAATATACTTAGAAAGTGTATTTATTTTCTTTGATTAAAAGATCTGCAATTTCAGTTTTCAAGTTAACTACGTTTGGATATTCGTTGTAACGTGTAAATCTTCTTAAACCAGACAACATCATGCGTTGCTCATCTCCTTCTGTGAAAGAAACAATTCCGCGCGTCGCTTCTGTTTTAATAATTTCTACTGATTTGAATAATTGTAATTGAACTAATTTTTCTGCATTTTTCACTGCATCAGCACCTTTTACATTTGCAATTTTTTCTGCACGTAACATTGCCGATTCAACCATATAAATTTCTTGCATAATGCGAGAAGCCGCAATAATCAATTGTTGGTGTTGCTCTAATTCTGCACCAAATTTTTGCAAAGCAGAACCTGCAACCATAAAGAAAGCTTTCTTAAGATTTGCAATGATTTCTTTTTCTTGTGCAAATAATTCTGAATAATCTGGAACATCAAACGATGGAATCGACATTAATTCGTTCGCCACATTCATTGCAGGAGACATTAAATCTAATTTACCTTTGAATGCACGTTTTACTAACATCGAAACACATAATAAGGTATTGATTTCGTTTGTTCCTTCGTAAATTCTTGAAATACGCGCATCTCTCCAAGCTGCTTCCATTGGCATTTCTTTCGAATATCCCATTCCTCCATAAATCTGAATTCCTTGATCAGCAGAATCCTGCGCTGCATCTGAAATCCAAACTTTTAAGATTGAAGCTTCAATTGCATATTCTTCGATACCTTTTAATTCCGCTTCATTATGAGGCATTCCTTTTGCCACGTTATCTTCGATTGCATCTTGTACATCTTTCGCTGCACGATAAGCACCAGCTTCTGAAGTAAACGCAGAAACTGCCATATCAGCTAATTTCTCTTTAATCGCACCAAACGTATTGATTGACGTATTGAATTGTTTACGCTCTGAAGAATATTGTAATGAATAATCTAAAATACGACGTTGCGCATCTAAACAAGCCGCTCCTAATTTGATACGACCAACATTCAATGCATTCATCGCAATTTTGAATCCTCCATCTCTTTCTCCTAAAAGATTTTCAACTGGAACACGAACTTCATTAAAGAATACTTGACGAGTTGATGAAGAAACAATTCCTAATTTATCTTCTTCTTCTCCTAATGAGAATCCAACACCAGCCTTATCTTTTTCTACAATAAAACCTGTGATATTTTTATCATCATCGATACGTGCAAAAACAATGAATAAATCTGCAAAACCAGCATTCGTAATCCACATTTTTTGTCCTGTGATGATATATTCTTTACCATCTTCTGATAAAACAGCTTTTGTTTTCCCAGAATTTGCATCAGAACCTGCTTCTGGCTCTGTTAAACAGTAAGAAGCAAACCATTCTCCTGTTGCTAATTTTGGTAAATATTTTTGTTTTTGTTCTTCTGTTCCGTACAATAAAATTGGCATTGTTCCAATTCCTGTATGCGCTCCAAAAGCAGTCGCTAACGAACCTGTTGCTCCAGAAATATAGTCACACACTAACATTGTAGTAACGAATCCCATTCCCATTCCTCCATATTCTTCTGGAACAGAAATTCCTAATAAACCTAATTCACCAATTTTACGCATTAATTCTTCAATCAACGCATAATCTTTTTTCTCAATTTGGTGTTTTTTAGGCACTACTTCTTTATCGATAAACTCTTTTGCAGATTGCAAAATCATTTGTTGTTCTTCTGATAAATCTTCGTAAGTGAAAATATCATTGTAAGAGGCATCTTTGATTAAGTATTGACCTCCGATTAATCTATTTGGATTTGTAGACATATTTTTTTGTTGTTTAGATATTAGATATTAGAATTGAGAAATTAGAAGTTAGATAAATCTGAAATCTATAATCTAACTTCTAAAATCTGTATATTATTTTAGATATTCGAAAATTGAAGCAGCTCCTTGTCCTGTACCAACACACATGGTTACCATTCCATATTTTGCTTTACGCGCTTCCATTTCATGTAACAACTGCACTGTTAATTTCGTACCCGAACACCCAAGTGGATGCCCTAAAGCAATTGCACCTCCATTTACATTGACAATATCTGGATTAAGATTCAATTCACGCATAATTGCAACTGATTGAGAAGCGAAGGCTTCATTCAATTCGATTAACTGAATATCTTCTAATTTCATTCCTGCTTGCTCTAATGCTTTTGGAATTGCAAACAAAGGTCCCATTCCCATAATACGAGGAGCTAAACCTACCGTAGAATACGCAACTAAGCGTGCAACTGGCTCAAGACCTAATTCTTTCACCATATCTTCTGACATCACCATTACGAAAGCTGCACCATCCGACATTTGAGAAGAGTTACCTGCTGTAACTGATCCTCCTTGTGCAAAAACAGGACGTAATTTTGCTAAACCTTCGATTGACGTATCAGCACGTGGACCTTCATCCACTTTGAAATCGATTTTCTTTGTTTGAACTTTTTCTTTATCATCTAAGAAACTATATTCAACATCAATCGGAACGATTTGAGATGCAAATTTTCCTTCAGCATTTGCTTTTAATGCTTTTTGATGCGAATTGAATGCAAATAAATCTTGATCCTCACGAGAAACTTTAAATTCTTTTGCAACTTCTTCAGCTGTTAATCCCATTCCCCAATAATAATCTGGATGATCTTTCGCTAAATCTGTTTCTGGAATTGGTTTGTAACCTCCCATCGGAATATACGACATCGATTCTGCACCACCTGCGATGATACATTCTGCCATTCCCGTTCTAATTTTAGCAGCTGCCAACGCAATTGCTTCTGATCCTGATGCACAGTAACGGTTTACTGTAACACCTGGAACTTTGTCTGTGTCTAATCCCATTAATGAGATAAGACGTGCCATATTCAATCCTTGTTCTGCCTCTGGCATTGCACATCCAACGATTAGATCGTCGATACGTGTTGGATCTAAAGTTGGATAATCTTGCATTAAGCGCTTGATTACTGTAGCTGCCATTTCATCTGGACGTGTAAAACGCAATGTTCCTTTTGGCGCTTTTCCTACAGCTGTTCTATATCCTGTAACTATATATGCTTGTTTCATTTTTTTTAAGTATTATTAGATTGTACAATGTAAAATGTATGATGTACAAAGTATTTAATTATAGTTCTGAATTAATTTGACCAACATATTCTGTATATGTTTTAAATCTTTTAATAAATTATCCGAAATCTCTACTTGAATAAATTCTAAATCTCTTGCTAAAATAATTTGACATTCCAATTCGAAAGACGAACCTAAAGCTATATTGAGAAAATTAATAAATTGAGCATTCGAATTTCGACCAGCACCTTCTGCAATATTTGAAGCTATCGATACGCAAGCTCTTCTTGATTGAGAGGTCAAACCATAAATCTCACTTTTAGGATAATTTGAAGTAATCTCATAAAACCTTTTCGTAAAATTCATTGTTTTTTGCCAAACGATTAACTCTTTAAAATCATGCATAAATACTTTTTACATGTTACTTTTTACTTAATACAAATATTAATTACGCAACGGTTTACCTGTTTTTAACATATGCTGAATTCGCTCTAATGTTTTTCTTTCTCCACAAAGAGATAAGAATGTTTCGCGCTCTAAGTCTAACAAGTATTGTTCTGAAACATAAGTTGATTCAGATAAATTACCACCTGTCATTACATATCCTAATTTATTCGCAATTAAACGATCATGATCCGAAGCAAAACGTCCAGCAACCATAGAGTCTGTTCCGACATAGAACATTCCCATCGCTTCTTTTCCTAACACTTCTACTTTACGTTGAATTGGTTGTGTGTAACCTGCTTCTGCCAAAATAATTGCATGTTTCTTCGCTTCTGCAATTTGACGTTCTGCATTTACCACTACAATATCTTGCTCACGAATAATTCCCATATTCTTAGCTTCATAAGCTGAAGTTGCTACTTTCGCAGTTGCGATATTCATGAAATTATCGCGCAAATGATTTACTTTTACATCATCTTTTAAAGCGAATTCAGTTGCACGGCGCGCAAATTCTTTCGAACCTCCACCACCTGGGATTAATCCAACTCCAACCTCAACCAAACCAATGTAAGTTTCGGCAGCAGCTACAATTTTATCCGCATGCATCGACATTTCGCAACCTCCACCAAGCGTCATTCCGTGAGGAGCAACAACAACTGGAATAGATGAATAACGAACACGTATCATCGTATCCTGGAACATTTTGATTGCCATATTCAATTCCCACCAATCTTGTTCTGCAGCCATCATCATAATCATGGCTAAATTAGCACCAACAGAGAAATTATCTCCTTGGTTACCAATTACAACTCCACGATAATCTTTTTCTGCTAACTCGATTCCTTTATTGATTCCTTGTAAAACTCCTCCTCCAAGAGAATTCATTTTAGAACGGAACTCAATATTGATGATTCCATCTCCTAAATCTTGAATAGATGTTTCTTGGTTTGACCAGATTTCATTTGTTTTTCTAATGTTATCTAAAATAATAAATGCATCTTGACCTGGAATTAATTCGAATTGCTTTGATGATTGATTATAGAATAATTTTTTACCATTTTCGATTTTATAGAAAGAATCTGCACCAGTTGCTGCTAATTCTTTTACCCAATCCGAAACCTTGAAACCTTCTGACTCTACTAATTGAATTCCGTTTTGTAATCCAACTAAATCCCATGTTTCAAATGGACCATATTTCCAAGCGTAACCTGTTTTTAAAGCATCATCAATTGGATAAAGTACATCTGTAATTTCTGGAACACGTTGAGAAACATAAGCGAATAATGAAGCAAAATGTTTACGGATTAATTCTCCAGCTTTACCAGAATCTTTCAATAAAACACCTAATTTATTACGCATAGATCCTGCATTTTTAGCAGTTTCTACAGCAGTAACTTTTGCGCGTTCCATTGGACGATACTCTAACGTATCAAGATTTAAGGCAAAACGATTGGTATTTCCTTCTTTATCAATTTCTTTATAATAGAAACCTTTTTTTGTTTTATCTCCTAAGAATTTATTCTCGATTAAGAAATCCAAGAATTTTGAATCTTTCAAACCTTGGATCATTTCGTCATTTGGCGCATTTTGCTGTAAACCTTTTGTTACATTATATGCTGTATCCAAACCAACCAAATCACCCAATTTGAATGTTCCCGTTTTTGGACGACCCAAAATAGAACCTGTCAAAGTATCAACTTCTTCAATCGTTAATCCAATTTCTTGCGCCAATTCCATCACTTTTGCCATCGAGTAAACTCCTACTCTATTCCCAATAAAACCTGGCGTATCTTTACATAAAACTGGTGTTTTACCTAAAAATAATGATGCATAGTTTTGGAAAAACTCAATAACAGATTTATCTGTTTGAGGAGTTGGGATAATTTCGAATAATTTTAAGTAACGTGGCGGATTGAAGAAATGCGTTCCGCAGAAATGTTTCTGAAAATCTTCTGAACGACCTTCAGCCATCAAATGAATTGGAATACCAGAAGTATTAGAAGTGACTAAAGTTCCTGGTTTACGGAAGTTATCTACACGCTCAAAAATAGATTGTTTAATATCCAATCTTTCGATCACAACCTCTATTACCCAATCCGAGTTTTTAATCTTCACGAAATCATCATCAAAATTCCCTACAGTTATACGAGAAGCAAATGCTTTGTCATAAATTGGTGAAGGATTGCTTTTTAAAGCAGCATCTAAGTGAGTTTGAGCAGTTCTGTTACGAACTACTTTACTCTCTAAAGTAAGTCCTTTCGCTTGCTCTTGTGGTGTAAGCTCGCGAGGAACCATATCTAACATCAAGACTTCGACTCCGATATTTGCAAAATGACATGCAATACCAGAACCCATCACTCCTGATCCTAATACAGTTACGTGTTTAACGTGTCTTCTCATAATTGTTTTTAAATATTTTTTTGTCCGATATTAATTGGTTAATCTTATAAATCACTTCCAAGAAAATTTGCATTTTCTCTGGTTCGATGTGATTATTAATTGATTCATTAAATTGCAAAACAAAATGTTTTGAAATATCTCTCATTCTTAATCCTTCTTCAGTCAAAGTGATCAACACACTTCTCCCATCTTCTGGATTTGGTTTTCGAACGATAAAATTTCTTGCTTCTAAGTTTTTTAATGTTCTCGACAAGCTTGTTGGCTCTATTCCCATCTTTGGTCCTAGCGACGTACTTGGCGTACCTCCTTTCGGATCTATTGATAATAATGTAAAGGCATACACCATTGTAGAATCGTAAGCACCAGCTTGCTCATTATACATTTTCTGAACTGACAACCATGTTGAACGCAATAAATAATCTATCGTTAAATCTTCTCTTAACATATTTTAGTGTATGTCTAACAAATATAATCTTTTTTTACTATGCAAGCATAATAAAGTTTTAAAATTTAATTTTGTTTAACAAATAATGATTCAATTTACTACTTCTCAATGAAATGTAACTTTAAATTATGATTAATAAAATAAATAGTATGATTAAATAATACTTAAATTTATTCCATTAATAAAAAACCGACTGTAGTAGTGTAAAAATACGCTATAATTAGTATCGAAAATAAGTATAATGTTGGTTTTGTATTATAAATAAATAAGATTGTTTAATCTCTTTTCAACGGCATACATTCGTAGAAATTTTAAAATACTGCTTATGGAATCAAACCATACGATGAACAAAGTAACAGCGGCAACGCTCTTAATCGCATTTGGAATCATTTACGGTGATATTGGAACAAGTCCTTTATATGTAATGAAAGCGATAATTGGCGAGAATCGCGTGATTGAAGAGAGCATTGTCTACGGAGGCGTATCATGTGTTTTTTGGACTTTGTGTTTTCAGACTTCTATCAAATATGTATGGTTGACACTAAAAGCGGATAATGATGGCGAAGGAGGAATTTTTTCTTTGTATTCATTAATCAAGAAAAAAGGTAAAAACCTAATTATTCCAACCATCATTGGAGCTTCTGCTTTGCTCGCCGATGGAATTATCACCCCCCCCGTTTCCGTCTCTTCTGCTGTTGAAGGACTACGAATGCTAAACGGACTCGAAAATCTACCTACTATACCTATTGTAATCTTCATCCTTTCGATGTTATTTTTCTTCCAACGATTTGGAACAAATAAAGTAGGAAAAATATTTGGACCATTTATGGTTTTATGGTTTACAATGCTTCTAGGCTTAGGAGTTTTACATATCGTACATCATCCAAGTATCATCAAAGCATTAAACCCTTATTACGCGTATAACTTGTTAATGAATTATCCTCACGGATTCTGGATTCTTGGCGCTGTATTCTTGTGTACAACAGGTGCTGAGGCATTATACTCCGATTTAGGACATTGTGGTCGAAAAAATATTAGAATTAGTTGGTTGTACGTTAAAATCTGTTTAGTAACAAACTATTTAGGACAAGCAGCTTGGTTAATGCATCAAGACAATCCTATGTTAGATGGTAGAAATCCTTTCTACGAAATGATGCCAGATTGGTTCTTAATTCCTGGAATTTGTATTGCCACAGGTGCAGCTATTATTGCGTCTCAAGCTTTGATTACAGGATCTTTTACATTAATCAATGAAGCTATCAACTTAGGTTTTTGGCCAAGAACATTAATTATTCAACCAAACGAGCACAAAAGCCAAGTTTACATTCCTACAATCAATTTTATGTTATGGGCTGGCTGTGTCTTTATTGTTTTATATTTCCGAGATTCGTCCCATATGGAAGCCGCCTACGGTCTTGCCATAACGGTTACCATGTTAATGACGACTTTCTTGTTATCCTATTATCTTAATTATTATACAAAATTCAACAAAGTATTTATTGTGGCAATTTTGTCGATTTTCGTAGCAATAGAATCTTCATTTTTCGTAGCAAATGTTGTCAAATTTGTTGATGGTGGCTATTTAGCATTATTAATGGGATGGCTGTTCTTTGTAATAATGTATTGTAGTTTTTACGGAAAAATTCTTAATTCACGAAACTTAGAATTCGTAAAAATAAAGCGCTACGCAAATGTATTAACAGAATTGAGCGAAGATAAAACAATCAATAAATACTCGACTTTCTTGTTTTACTTAACGAAATCTACGAATCCAAAAAATATCGAAAAATACAGTATTCAATCTATTTTATCAAAACGCCCAAAACGTGCAGATGTTTATTGGTTTGTAAACATTAACCGAGATAGTGAACCCTATACGTTGAGTTATAAAATATTGCCAATTGTCGATCAAAAAATATATCGAATTACATTTAATGTAGGATTTAGAGTTCAGCCAAAAACAGAACAATATATCAAAAAAGTAATCAACGATATGTATGCAAATGGAGAATTAGAATTAAAATACCTGAGTACCTGTTTGAAAAAATACAATCAAGATCCTGACATGAAATTTGTTTTGATTGAGAAATTTCCTTCAATTGAAACCAAATTAAGTATGAAAGAATTTTTCACACTAAAAGTTTATTATTTATTAAAGAAAATAGAATTCAACATTCCGAAATCTTTTGGTCTAGAAAAGAACGACGTTGTTATAGAACACATTCCTCTTTATATGCACAAACATAATATTGACGATTTAAAAAGAATTCAATAAGAAATAGAAATCCTGAAATAATTTTTCAGGATTTTTTTTGTAAATATTTTATAGATTGATAATTATCAAATAATTTTTATAAATTTATATCAATCAACAAAATAAAATATTTATAAAAAATTAAATTATGTTCGAAATTTATCAAGACAAAGCAGGAGAATATCGTTTTCGTTTGAAAGCTAAAAATGGACAAAATATTTTGGCAAGCGAAGGTTATAAACAAAAAGCAAGCTGCGAAAACGGAATTGAATCTGTTCGCAAAAATTCGCAAGATGATTCTAAATACGAATTAAAAGAAGGTGCTTCTGGTAAATGGCATTTCAATTTAAAGGCAACAAATGGACAAGTAATTGGGACAAGCCAATCGTACGAAACTGAATCTGGCGCTAAAAATGGAATTGCTTCTGTAAAAACAAATGCTGCTGATGCAGAAATAAAAGAAGTAGGAGGTTAATTACAAACCGTCATAAAAAGCTGAAGCCTTGGATAAATCCAAGGCTCAACCTAATTAACACTAATATGAATTAACACTAAAAACTTATGAAGTAAAATAATGTTCAACTTTATTTTAGATGCGATCCAAGCATCCAAGCAGTTTTTTGATGTTGTTCTAATAAACCAACTAAGAAATCCGAAGTTGATATATCATGAAACTCATCAATTTCTACTACAGCCTGCGCCAAAAAGTTAATAATAACTTCGTGATCGTGTAGTAAATCAGCAATAAAACTTAAACTATCTTTGTTTTCTGTTTTTCTTGTTTCTGATAAATGAGCTAACTGCAAATACTCTGCCATAGTTGCTGGTGCATAAACATCTTTTTGACGAATTTTTTCTGCAACATCATCTATAACAATTTGTAACTCGTTATATAACGATTCAAAATACACATGTATTGTCTGAAAATCAGGACCTTCTACATTCCAATGTGCATTTCTTGTTTTTAAGTATAAAATATGTTCATCAGCTAATAATTTAATTAAAATATCAGCGATTTTTTGCTTTTTTTCTGGCGATAATAATTTCATATGATTAAATTTTATATTGTCTATTTGATTAACTTTACTAAAGCAAATATAAAACCAGAAAATGAATAAATTATAGATTTATTAAATCTTATTTCTATTCTTTTATAATTAAAAACTATGAACGACTCGAATTAACTTAAAATAAATAATGATGTTTACTTAAAAACAGAATTATTATTTTTGATTAGACAAATTTATAGTGGTTTTTTCAATTAGAGCCATTTTGAAAAGTTAAAAATTAATTAAATTTCTATGAAAAAGTTTCTTTTATTTATCATTTCTTTAACCCTAAGCAACACTTCTTTTTCTCAAACAAATCAAAATCAAACACTTAATAATAATTGGCGTTTCGGTGGTGGTTTGGGACTATCTTTTGGGAATAATAGTTATTTTGGATTTAATATTTCTCCAAGTGTAGGTTATATGGTTGCAAACAATTTAGAATTGGGTGCGACAGCTGGTTATCAGTATGCAAAAGATGATTATGTAAAACAAAATTTGTTTAATGTTGGTCCTTACATTAACTTTTTTCCAATCGAAAATATTTTCTTGAGAGCCAATTATATGTACTACACAGGAAAACAAAAATACAACGATTGCACACCATATTACAACAGTATTTATGAGGCTGACATAGACGAATCTGCGTTATGGTTAGGAGCTGGATATCAATCGAGCGGACCAGTAAGATTTCAAGCTGGTGTGATGTACAATGTTTTATACAAAGAAAACGAAAGTATATTTTCTTCAGGATTACAACCTTTTATGGGCGTTTCAATCGGATTATAAGTGATAAAAAAATCCATCTAAAGTTTTTAGATGGATTTTTTTATATTTATTTCAATTCGTCTTTTAAAAATTTTCCTGTCACACTTTTAGAATTTTTAGCAATTTCTTCTGGTGTTCCTTCGGCGACAATTTTACCTCCTTTACCTCCACCATCAGGACCAATATCAATCACATAATCAGCCAACTTTATCACATCTAAATTATGCTCGATAATGATAACCGTATTTCCAAATTCCACAATTTTATTAATCACTTTCATCAACACATTTACATCTTCGAAATGCAAACCTGTTGTCGGTTCATCTAAAATATAAATTGTTTTTCCTGTCTGTTTTTTAGCCAATTCTGTTGCTAATTTCACACGTTGCGCTTCTCCTCCACTCAATGTTGTCGACTGCTGCCCAAGCGTGATGTAACCCAAACCTACATCTTGCAACATTTTCACATAACGAAATATTTTCGGAATTGCTTCAAAGAATTCTACCGCTTCATTTACCGTCATTTCTAACACATCTGAAATTGATTTTCCTTTGTAGCGAACCTCCAACGTTTCGCGGTTAAATCGTTTTCCATTACATGTTTCACATTCGACATGAATATCGGGTAAAAAATTCATTTCAATTACACGCAAACCTGCTCCTTGACAAGTTTCGCAACGTCCACCTTTTACATTAAACGAAAAACGTCCCGGTTTATAACCTCTAATTTTCGCTTCAGGTAAATTTGTAAACAACGTACGAATATCAGAGAAAATTCCCGTATAAGTTGCAGGATTAGAACGAGGAGTACGACCAATTGGCGATTGATCCACTTCGATTACTTTATCCAAATGTTCTAAACCTTCGATTTTTTTGTAAGGCATCGGATCTTTTTCTGCTCTAAAGAAATGTTGATTCAGAATTCTGTACAACGTTTCATTAATCAACGTTGATTTTCCAGAACCTGAAACACCCGAAACTACAACCAACTCTCCTAAAGGAATGGTAAGATTTACATTTTTCAGGTTGTTTCCAGATGCTCCAAAAAGTTTTAATTCATTCCCATTACCTTTTCTTCGTTCTTTTGGAACTTCGATTTGTAACTGATTGTTTAAGTATTTTGATGTTAATGTATTTGATTTTAACATTTGTTCTGGTTCACCTTCCCAAACAATTTGACCACCATTTTTTCCTGCTTTTGGTCCAACATCAACCACATAATCTGATTCCAAAATCATGTCTTTATCATGTTCTACAACCAAAACTGAATTTCCGATATCGCGTAATTTCTTTAACGAATCTATCAATCTGACATTATCGCGTTGATGCAAACCAATACTTGGCTCATCTAAAATATACAACACATTCACCAATTGAGAACCAATTTGCGTTGCCAAACGAATTCGTTGCGCCTCGCCTCCAGAAAGTGTTCTAGAAGAGCGATTAAGACTTAAATAATCTAATCCGACATCTAATAAAAAAGATAAACGCGTATAAATTTCTTTCAGAATCTCGTGCGCAATTTGTTGTTGATTCGACGTCATCGAAACTGGTGCATTTTCAATCCATTTTTGCAACGATTGAAGATCCATTTCCGCAACTTCACCAATATTTTTATCATCGATACGAAAGAAAAGTGATTCTTTTTTAAGACGTTTCCCTTCGCAAGTTGGACAAATAACTTTCTTTCCAAACTTTTTGCTAATCGAACTTGAAGACGGATTATTTTTATCTTCCATTATTTCAGAAAGAAATTCATTCAATCCTTCAAAATCGATTTTATATGTTTTTTTAACTGATGCAAATTTAAGATCAAGATTCAATGTTTCTTTCAAACCATTCATTACATCATCAATCAATGCTTGAGGAAGTTTTTTGAAAGCAACTTTCTGGTCTACATTATGTTTGACAAAAATCGCTTCCAATTGTTTTTCTATTCGAGAAGATGATTTTAACGTCTCAAATAATTCTTCCAAATTATCAAACAACGATTTATCTTTATCTTGAAATAATTTTTCGTGATTTACCACTTTCAACTCACCTAAACCTGTACACGTCGGACAAGCACCTTTTGGTGAATTGAACGAAAATGTATTCGGTTCTGGCAACGCATATGACATTCCTGTCGACGGACACATCAATGAACGAGAAAAGAATTTCGTTTCATTGGTTTCGTAATCCAAAATCATCGTAATCCCATTACCTTGTTGCATTGCATGATCGATACTTGAACGCAAACGTTGATCATTCACCTTATCATTCAACAACATTTTGTCCACCATCAATTCGATATCATGCGTTTTGTAACGATCTAACATCATTCCAGGCGTAATATCTTGCAACTTGCCATCAATGCGCATTTCAAGAAAACCTTTTTTAGAATATGTTACAAAAACTTCTCGATAATGACCTTTTCTTGAACGTACAATTGGCGCTAAAATCGCAATTTTCTTCTCGCTGTATTGTGTTCGAATCAACTCAATAATTTGCTCTTCTGTGTAAGCAACCATTTGTTCGTTTGTTTCGACTGAAAAAGCCGTAGAAGCACGCGCATACAACAAACGAAGAAAATCATAAATTTCTGTAATTGTACCAACAGTGGAACGCGGATTTTTATTGGTCGTTTTTTGCTCAATTGCAATAACAGGCGACAAACCATCAATTTTATCAACATCTGGACGTTCTAAACCTCCCAAAAATTGACGTGCATAAGCCGAAAAAGTTTCGATATAACGACGTTGTCCTTCTGCATAAATCGTATCAAAAGCCAACGAAGATTTCCCACTTCCACTTAAACCCGTGATTACCACAAGCTCGTTTCGAGGAATCTTTACATCAATATTTTTTAGATTATGTTCACGTGCACCGTAAACTTCA
>NZ_DKSQ01000048.1:27311-28932 GCF_002472765.1 Empedobacter sp. UBA7252 | reverse complement strand
TAGAAATTTGCGCGATGTAATCTTCGCGTTCTTCAACTGGAGCGTTTACACATTCATGTAACAATTCAGCTAATTTGATTAAACTTTTTGAAGCTTCCTCGAACAAAGGATAGAATACTTTATCCTTCGGAGTAAATAATTTAAAAAATGAGTTTACCGACATTCAATAATGTTTTGAAGTGCAAAATTAATTTTTCTAATGTAAAATTAACATTAAATAAATATTATGCGAACGTTTTTATTAAAATATATCGATAATTATATGATATTCAGATTAATTAAAAATACGAAAAGTTATTAGCTTAGAGAAAAATAATATAGGATAAAGTTTTAATAAATTTTGTTGTCAATAGATGTAGATAAGATACTATCACTTATCAAAAATTAGGTTTATTGATAATTTACTTGTTTTGTTATTCTTGAATTAAAATTCTGTAAAATATAGTTTATAATTCTTTAAAAAATTATAAATCAATGTAAAATAAATCCATTATTATTTGTTTTTGTATAAATTATTTGTAGTTTTGCATGCCCAAAAAATGGGTTTAATCCAAATTTAAAAGGAAATTTAATTAGTATGCCAACAATTCAACAATTAGTTAGAAAAGGTAGAAAAAAACTAACCAAGAAGAGTAAATCGGCTGCATTGGAATCATGTCCACAACGCCGCGGTGTTTGTACACGTGTTTACACTACAACTCCTAAGAAACCTAACTCAGCAATGCGTAAAGTTGCTCGTGTTAGATTAACAAACGGGAAAGAAGTTAACGCGTACATCGGTGGTGAAGGTCATAATCTTCAAGAGCACTCGATAGTATTGGTTAGAGGAGGTAGAGTTAAAGATTTACCAGGTGTGCGTTACCACATTGTACGTGGAGCGTTAGATACTGCGGGAGTAAACGGACGTACTCAACGTAGAAGTAAGTATGGAGCGAAACGTCCTAAAGATGCTAAAAAATAAATTTAAGGTAAGATGAGAAAGACAAGAGCTAAAAAAAGACCTTTACTTCCAGATCCTAAATTTAATGATCAGTTAGTAACTCGTTTCGTAAACAACTTAATGTACGACGGAAAAAAATCTGTAGCATTCAAAATTTTCTATGATGCGTTAGAAATCGTAGATTCTCGTAAAGAAGATGCAGAAAAAACTTCATTAGACATTTGGAAAGAAGCATTATCTAATGTAATGCCTCACGTAGAAGTACGTTCTCGCCGTGTTGGTGGAGCTACATTCCAAATTCCAATGGAAATTCGTCCAGACCGTAAAATTTCAACAGCAATGAAATGGTTAATCAAATATTCTCGTAACAGAAACGAGAAATCGATGGCTCAAAAATTAGCTGGAGAAATTATTGCAGCTGCTAAAGAGGAAGGATCTGCCGTTAAAAAACGTCAAGATACTCACAAAATGGCAGAAGCTAACAAAGCATTCTCTCACTTTAGATTCTAATACAAGATGGCAAGAGATTTAAAATACACAAGAAACATTGGTATTGCTGCTCACATCGATGCAGGAAAAACTACAACGACAGAGCGTATCTTATTCTATTCAGGTAAGAATCACAAAATTGGAGAAACTCACGAAGGATCAGCTACAACTGACTGGATGGAGCAAGAAGCT
>NZ_DKSQ01000048.1:0-27253 GCF_002472765.1 Empedobacter sp. UBA7252 | reverse complement strand
CTGGATGGAGCAAGAAGCTGAAAGAGGTATTACAATTACTTCTGCAGCTGTAACAGTAGATTGGACATTCCCAACAGAACAAGGTAAACCATTACCAGACGCTAAAGGGTACCACTTTAATATTATCGACACTCCTGGTCACGTTGACTTTACAGTAGAGGTAAACCGTTCTTTACGTGTTTTAGATGGTTTAGTTTTCTTATTCTCAGCAGTAGATGGAGTTGAACCTCAATCTGAAACAAACTGGCGTTTAGCAGATAACTATAAAGTTCCTCGTTTAGGTTTCGTTAACAAAATGGACCGTCAAGGAGCTGACTTCTTAAATGTATGTCGTCAAGTACGTGAAATGTTAGGGTCAAATGCTGTTCCTATTGTATTACCAATCGGTGACGAAGCAGACTTTAAAGGAGTTGTAGATTTAATTAAAAACCGTGCAATTGTATGGCATGATGAGAATCATGGTTCTACATTTGATGTTGTTGAAATCCCAGCTGATATGGTTGACGATGTAAGACAATTCCGTGGTCAATTAATTGAAGAAGTAGCTGCGTATGACGAGAACTTATTAGAGAAGTACATGGAGGACGAAAACTCTATTACTGAAGAAGAAGTTCACGCTGCATTACGTGCTGCAACATTAGATATGTCTATCATCCCAATGACTTGTGGATCTTCGTTCAAAAACAAAGGTGTACAATTCATGTTAGATGCTGTATGTCGTTACTTACCATCACCAAGTGATAAAGAAGCGATCCCAGGAACTGACCCAAAAACTGACGAGCCTATCTCAAGAAAACCTTCAGTTGATGAGCCATTCGCAGCATTAGCATTCAAAATTGCTACTGACCCATTCGTAGGTCGTTTAGCATTCTTCCGTGCTTATTCAGGTGGATTAGACGCTGGATCTTACGTATTAAATACTCGTTCTGGTAACAAAGAACGTATTTCTCGTATCTTCCAAATGCACGCTAACAAACAAGAGCCTATCGAGAGAATCGAAGCAGGTGATATTGGAGCTGCAGTAGGTTTCAAAGATATCAAAACAGGAGATACTTTATGTGATGAAAAAGCCCCTATCGTATTAGAGTCTATGGACTTCCCAGATCCAGTAATTGGTATCGCAGTTGAGCCTAAAACGAAAGCTGACGTTGATAAATTAGGTATGGCTTTAGCTAAATTAGCTGAAGAAGATCCAACATTCCAAGTAAAAACTGATGAGGCTTCTGGTCAAACAGTTATTTCTGGTATGGGTGAGTTACACTTAGATATCATCGTTGACCGTTTAAAACGTGAATTTAAAGTAGAGGTTAACCAAGGTGAGCCTCAAGTAGAGTACAAAGAATCATTCTCTCGTCCAGCTAATCACCGTGA
Organism: Empedobacter sp. UBA7252; assembly: GCF_002472765.1. Classification (NCBI taxonomy): domain Bacteria; kingdom Pseudomonadati; phylum Bacteroidota; class Flavobacteriia; order Flavobacteriales; family Weeksellaceae; genus Empedobacter; species Empedobacter sp. UBA7252. The sequence continues at coordinate 25,882 of NZ_DKSQ01000048.1, read as the reverse complement.
GGTTTACAAAAAACAATCAGGTGGTCGTGGTAAATTTGCTGATATCGTTTTCGAAATGGGACCAGCAGATGAAGGAAAAGTAGGTTTAGAATTCGTTTCAGAAATTAAAGGTGGTAACGTTCCTAAAGAATTTATCCCTTCTATTGAGAAAGGTTTCAAAGCTGCAATGAAGAATGGACCTTTAGCAGGATTCGAAATGGATTCGTTAAAAGTTACTTTAAAAGATGGATCTTTCCACCCTGTGGATTCTGACCAATTATCTTTCGAGTTAGCTGCTCAAATGGGTTACAAAGCTGCTGCAAAAGCCGCTGGTGCTCAAATCTTAGAGCCTATCATGAAGTTAGAGGTTTTAACTCCAGAAGAAAACATGGGTGATATTGTAGGTGACTTAAACCGTCGTCGTGGTCAAGTATCAGGAATGGATGATAGAAATAACGCTAAAGTTATTAAAGCTATGGTTCCATTAGCAGAAATGTTCGGATATGTAACTTCATTACGTACATTATCTTCTGGTCGTGCTACATCTACAATGGAATTCGATCACTACGCTCCAGCACCAACAAACGTGTCTGAAGCTGTAATTGCTAAAGCAAAAGGTAACGCTTAATTCAAGAAAAATGAGTCAAAAAATTAGAATAAAATTAAAATCTTACGATTATTCTTTAGTTGATAAATCAGCTGAAAAAATCGTAAAAACTGTAAAAGCTACAGGAGCTGTTGTTAATGGACCAATTCCATTACCAACTCACAAAAGAATCTTTACAGTTTTAAGATCTCCACACGTTAACAAAAAATCTCGCGAGCAATTTCAATTATCAGCTCACAAAAGATTATTAGACATTTATTCTTCTTCATCTAAAACAGTTGATGCTTTAATGAAGTTAGAATTACCTAGTGGTGTTGAAGTAGAAATTAAAGTATAGTTAGCTGTATTTTAAATAAATATAAACCCTGAGACGTGCACATCTCAGGGTTTTTTTATGAATTGCTATTAAGAATGCTTTGATTGATATTTTTCGCTGTTTGTAAACTTTTGAAAAATAATCAATTGAAAGTTTGTTGTTTACAAATTAATTCATACATTTGCATGCTAATTTTAGAGAAGATCTCTAGTGGTCGAAAGTCCACATTCTCTGAAATATTAAACAAATTATTAACATATTTTAATCAAATGTCAGGTATCATTGGTAAAAAAATCGCGATGACTAGCTTATTTGATGAGAACGGGAAAAATATTCCTGTGACAATCGTAGAGGCTGGGCCATGTGTGGTTACTCAAGTCAGAACCGTAGAGAAAGATGGGTACGTTGCTGCTCAACTTGGTTTCGATGACGCAAAAGAAAAAAACACGACTAATGCTTTAAAAGGTCACTTTAAAAAAGCTGGAACTACTCCAAAGAGAAAGTTAGTTGAGTTTTACGGTGAAGAATTCGTGAACTCTTTAACTCTAGGAGGAGAAGTTAACGTTGAATTATTCAACGAAGGAGAATTTGTAAGTATTACAGGTACTTCAAAAGGAAAAGGTTTCCAAGGTGTTGTTAAACGTCATGGTTTCGGTGGGGTAGGTCAAGCTACACACGGTCAACATAACCGTTTAAGAGCTCCAGGTTCTATCGGTGCTGGTTCAGATCCATCTCGTGTATTCAAAGGAATGCGTATGGCTGGAAGAATGGGTGGTAAACAAGTTACTGTTCAGAACTTAAAAGTACTTAAAGTGGATACTGAGAAAAATCTTTTAATTGTTAAAGGTGCTATCCCAGGTCCTAAAAATTCATACGTAATCGTTAGAAGATGGAAGTAGTAGTATTAAACATCAAAGGTCAAGAAACTGGAAGAACAGTATCTTTAGACGAGGCAGTTTTCGGAATTGAGCCTTCTACACACACAGTGTACTTAGAAGTTAAACAATATTTAGCAGCTCAACGCCAAGGAACGCACAAAGCAAAAGAAAGAGCTGAGATTGCGGGATCAACTCGTAAAATCAAAAAGCAAAAAGGAACAGGTACAGCTCGTGCTGGTTCTATCAAATCTCCAGTGTTTAGAGGAGGAGGTAGAGTTTTCGGACCACGTCCAAGAAACTACTCTTTCAAATTAAACAAAGCACAAAAGAGATTAGCTAAAAAATCAGTTTTATCACAAAAGTTAGCTGAGAATGAAATCAAAGTTGTTGAAAACTTTTCTTTCGAAGCTCCAAGAACTAAAGAGTTCAAAACTGTTTTAACTGATTTAGGATTAGAGAACACAAAATCATTATTCGTATTAGGTGAATCTAATAGCAATGTATATTTATCTTCTCGTAACTTACAAAAAGTTAAAGTTGTTACAACTGAGGAATTAAATGTATTTGATTTAATCAATGCTTCTCAAATCGTATTTTTAGAAGGTTCTTTAGCAACAGTTCAAGAAAATTTAACAAAATAAGACGAAGAAAATGGGAATCATAATTAAACCAGTAATTTCAGAAAAAGCAACTAATAACAGTGAGTTGTTAGGGCAATATTCGTTTTATGTAGACACAAAAGCTAACAAAATTCAAATTAAAGAAGCTGTAGAAAAAACTTACGGTGTATCTGTAGTTTCTGTTAGTACTTTAGTATCTGCTCCAAAAGTAAAAACTCGTTACACAAAAACAGGTTTTCAAACTGGAAAAACAAATAAGTTGAAAAAAGCGATCGTTAGCTTAGCTGAAGGTCAAGAAATAGAGTTGTTCGGATAATTTAAGAATTAAAAAATGTCAGTAAGAAAATTAAAACCTATCACCCCGGGACAACGTTTTAGAGTGGTTAATGAATTTGCGGCAGTAGATAAAAATGCTAAGCCAGAAAAGACATTAGTTGAAGGAAAATCTAAATCGGGTGGACGTAACAACACTGGTAAAATGACAATGCGTTATATCGGTGGTGGACACAAACAAAAATATCGTATCATCGACTTCAAACGTGATAAAGAAGGTGCTGCAACTGTAGAATCTGTACAATACGATCCAAACAGAACTGCATTCATCGCTTTATTATCTTACGAAGATGGTGAAAAACGTTACATTATTGCTCAAAATGGTTTGAAAGCTGGACAAGTAATTGTTTCAGGTGAAAACGTAGAACCAGAAGTAGGTAATGCTATGAAGCTTAAAAATATGCCATTAGGTACAGTAATCTCTTGTATTGAATTACGTCCAGGGCAAGGAGCAGTTATGGCAAGAAGTGCAGGTACTTATGCTCAATTAGTTGCGCGTGATGGTAAATATGCTATCGTTAAGTTACCAAGTGGTGAATCAAGAATGATTTTAGTGGAGTGTAAAGCAACAGTAGGTGTTGTTTCTAACACAGACCATCAGTTAGAAGTTTCTGGTAAAGCTGGTCGTTCTAGATGGCAAGGTCGTCGTCCAAGAACTCGTCCAATGGTTATGAACCCTGTAGATCACCCAATGGGTGGTGGTGAAGGTCGTGCGACAGGAGGTATCCCTCGTTCTCGTAACGGTATTCCAGCGAAAGGTTACAAAACTCGTGACAAGAAGAAAGCGTCTAACAAATATATTGTTGAAAGAAGAAAAAAATAATTTATGGCACGTTCATTAAAAAAAGGACCATTCATCCACTATAAATTAGAAAAGAAAGTTCTTGCTAACGTAGAAAGCGGTAGCAAAAACGTGATCAAAACATGGTCAAGAGCATCAATGATTTCTCCTGATTTTGTTGGTCAAACAATCGCAGTACACAACGGAAAGCAATTTATTCCTGTTTATGTTACTGAGAATATGGTAGGTCATAAATTAGGTGAGTTCGCTCCTACACGTACTTTTAGAGGTCATGCCGGAGCTAAAAACAAAGGAAAAAAATAGTAAAGGGCCATGGGATCTAGAAAAAGATTAAGTAACGAAAGAATCAAAGAAGCTAACAAGCAGGTAGCTTTTGCGAAATTAAATAATGTTCCTACTTCTCCTCGTAAGATGAGATTAGTAGTAGATATTATCCGTGGAGTTGAAATTCAAAAAGCTTTAGGTATTTTAAAATATACTAAAAACCACGCTTCAATCCGTTTAGAGAAATTGTTATTAAGCGCTATCGCTAACTGGCAAATCAAAAATGAAGGAGCTGATGTTGAAGAAGCTGGATTATATGTTAAAGAAATCTCTGTTGATAGTGCACGTCAATTAAAAAGAATTCGTACTGCACCTCAAGGTAGAGCACATAGAATCAGAAAACGTTCAAACCATGTAACTTTGGTTTTAGGAACTAAAGAAGATAAACAAAAAGTACAAGATTAAGAATATGGGACAAAAAACTAATCCAATCGGAAATCGTTTAGGAATCATCAGAGGATGGGATTCTAACTGGTACGGTGGAAATGATTACGGTGATAAAATTGCAGAAGATGCAAAAATTCGTACTTATTTAAGAGCACGTTTGTCTAAAGCCGGAGTTTCTCGTATTTACATCGATCGTACTTTAAAATTAGTTACAGTAACTGTAACTACTGCTCGTCCAGGTATCATTATTGGTAAAGGTGGACAAGAAGTTGACAAATTAAAAGAAGAGTTAAAGAAAATCACTGGTAAAGAGGTTCAAATTAACATCTTCGAAATTAAGAGACCAGAATTAGATGCAATCTTAGTAGGGGATAGTATCGCTCGTCAAATTGAGAATCGTATTTCTTACCGTCGTGCTATTAAAATGGCAATTCAATCAGCAATGAGAATGAACGCAGAAGGAATCAAAGTTCAAATCTCTGGTCGTTTAAACGGTGCAGAGATGGCACGTTCTGAAACTTATAAAGATGGACGTATTCCTTTGTCTACATTCCGTGCAGACATTGATTACCACATTTCAGAAGCTCATACAACTTATGGTCGTTTAGGGATCAAAGTATGGATCATGAAAGGTGAGGTATATGGTAAGAGAGAATTATCTCCTTTAGTTGGATTACAGAAAAAACAAAAAAAGTCTGACAACAACAGAAAGGGAGGTGAAAGATCTAATAATAGAAAGCGATAATTTAGTTTAACAACTAACATAAAGAATTAAGTAGATATGTTATCACCGAGAAGAGTAAAGTTTAGAAAAACCCAAAAAGGTAAGATGAAAGGTGTTTCTCACAGAGGAACTCAATTAGCTTACGGGACTTTCGGGATCAAATCTTTAGACGAAGCGTTTATTACAGCACGTCAAATCGAGGCAGCTCGTATTGCTGCAACTCGTTTCATGAAGAGAGAGGGTCAATTATGGATTAAAATATTTCCAGATAAACCAATTACTAAGAAACCAGCAGAGGTACGTATGGGTAAAGGTAAAGGTGCACCAGAATATTGGGTAGCTCCTGTACAACCAGGTCGTATCTTATTCGAAGTAGGAGGTGTGCCAGTAGAGGTTGCAACTGAAGCATTGCGTTTAGCAGCTCAGAAGTTACCTGTTAAGACTAAGTTTATCGTTGCACGTGATTTCCAAAATTAATAATTTCAAAAATTAAGAAAAAATGAAAGCAGCAGATATTAGAAATCTAAGTGTTGAGGAGTTACAAGCTAAAATAGCTGAAGAACAAGCGAACTACGATCAATTAAAATTGACAAACGCTGTTTCTCCTGTAGCAAATCCAATCGGTATTAGAGACTTACGCAGAACAATTGCTCGTTTGAATACCGTGTTAAACGAAAAACAATCATAACAGTAATCTGTAACTGATGGAAAGAAAATTAAGAAAAGAAAGAGTAGGTTTAGTTACATCAAACAAAATGGAAAAAACCATTGTTGTAGCTGAAACTAAGAAGCAAAAGCACCCATTCTATGGGAAATTCGTTTTAAAAACGAAGAAATATACAGCGCACGACGAAAATAACGAGTGTAACGAAGGTGACACAGTGCGTATCATGGAGACTCGTCCTTTGTCTAAAAACAAAAGATGGAGATTAGTAGAAATCATTGAAAGAGCTAAATAAGATAAGTTATGTTACAACAAGAATCTAGATTAAAAGTTGCAGATAACACAGGAGCTCGTGAAGCATTAGTAATCCGCGTTTTAGGTGGTACTAAAAGAAGATACGCATCAGTAGGTGACAAAATCGTAGTTGCGATCAAAGAAGCTACACCTTCAGGAAACGTTAAAAAAGGTGCTGTATCAAAAGCTGTTGTAGTTAGAACTAAAAAAGAAGTTCGTAGAAAAGACGGTTCATATATCCGTTTCGACGATAATGCATGTGTATTATTGAACACTCAAGGAGAAATGCGTGGTACTCGTGTATTCGGTCCAGTTGCTCGTGAGTTACGTGATAAAGAATATATGAAAATTGTATCATTAGCCCCAGAGGTATTATAATAGAACAACATGGCAAAGTTAAAAATTAAAAAAGGAGACAAAGTAGTCGTTTTATCAGGATCTAACAAAGGTCAAACTGGTACTGTGTTACGCGTATTCCCTGACAAAGCTAAAGCTATCGTTGAAGGGGTTAATATTGCAAAAAAACGTGTAAAGCCAAGCGCACAAAATCCACAAGGTGGAGTTGTTGAAAAAGAAGCTCAAATCTATTTATGTAAATTGGCTTTAGTAGATCCAGAAACTGGGAAAGCAACGAAAGTAGCGATCAAAGAAGAAGGAGGGAAAAAAGTAAGAATTGCTAAAAAATCAGGAAAAGCTATCTAAGATGAGTACAACAACATACACACCTCGTCCGCAGGTTAAATATAAAGAAGAGATTGTAGCTGCTCTTAAAGAAGAGTTCGGATACAAATCTATTATGCAAGTTCCTAAATTAGAGAAAATTGTTTTATCTCAAGGTTTAGGTGCGGCTACAGCTGACAAAAAAATCGTTGATTACGCTATCGAAGAGTTAGAATTAATCACTGGTCAAAAAGCAGTAGGAACAATTTCTAAGAAAGATGAAGCAGCTTTCAAATTACGTAAAGGAATGCCAATTGGTGCTAAAGTAACTTTACGTGGTGAGAAAATGTACGAATTCTTAGATCGTTTAGTATCTGCAGCTTTACCACGTGTACGTGACTTTAGCGGTATTTCTTCTACAGGTTTCGACGGTAGAGGTAACTATAACTTAGGTATCAAAGAGCAAATTATCTTCCCAGAAATTAATATTGATAAAATCAAGAAAATTCAAGGTTTAGATATTACCTTTGTAACTTCAGCGAACACAGATAAAGAAGCAAAAGCTTTATTATCTAAATTCGGATTACCATTTACTAAAGAAAAATAAGAAGTCATGGCTAAAGAATCAATGAAAGCGCGTGAGCGCAAAAGAGAAGCATTAGTTGCTAAATATGCTGCGAAACGTCAAGCTTTATTAGAAGCTGGTGACTACGAAGCATTACAAAAATTACCTAAAAACGCTTCTCCTGTACGTTTACACAACCGTTGTAAATTAACAGGTCGTCCAAGAGGATACATGAGAACTTTCGGGATCTCTCGTGTAACTTTCCGCGAAATGGCGAACGAAGGGTTAATCCCAGGTGTTAAAAAAGCGTCTTGGTAATTTACCAATAGCTTTAGAAATATTAAATCCTTACTCTTTATTGAGTAAGGATTTTTTTGTTTTTGTAAGGTTTATATTTCTTTGATCAATTCCCTAAAATCAGCTATGTAATTTGGCTGAAGACAAAAATCTGAATTGTTGTAAATTTTATAATTTAAACCAGCATCTTTTGCTGAATTAATTCCGGTGAGTGAATCTTCGATAACTAAAACTTCTTCCTTTTGCTTTTCGCATAATGATAAAGCTTTTAAATAAGGTTCTGCATTTGGTTTTCCTTTTGAAACATCATCTGCTGAAATAGTGTGATCAAAATAGGAATGAAGTTTTAATTGTTGAAAAGCATACTTAATTTGTCTTCTAGAGGAATTGGAAACAAGAACAATTTGAATTTGATTGGCTTTTAAATGTTCCAACATCTCAGCAACGTGGTCATTTAATTGTACAAACTGATGAAAGTTTTCGACATAAAATTTTTCTGTCCAATCGATTATTTCCTCGTACAAATGATTTGTAAAGCGTTGCTGATTTTCTAACATCAATTGGATTGCTTCATTTGTTGTGAAATTCATTCCGTCATTTTCTACCAAACATATCGTATCCAACCGATATATTTTAATGACTTCATCAAACATCAGCTCCCATAATTGTTGACTATTTACGATTACCCCATCAAAATCAAAAAAGATGGCATTTATTTTCTTTCCCATGTGATATTTTCATAAGATGCATTCCAAAACTGAAATTCTAATTCGCTTGCTTTGACAAAAGCTTCTAGCATTTGTTCTTTTATTTTTTCAGTTGCTCCTTCTGCAATCTTATCAACATAACTTTTCGCTTTTTTTACACCTTCACCAAATTCATCTCCACTATAGGTCTCAATCCATTTTTGATATGGATTATTTTCTTTTGTTTGATTTTTGATGATTTCATCACCAACTTCTTTATAAATCCAAAAGCAAGGCAAAACAGCAGCTAATGCAATTTCAATAGGTTCGAATGCAGCTGTACTTTTTAAGAAATGTGAATAATGGTGACAAACAGGTTGTGTTTCGATGATGATGTTTTGCGATAATCCAAAATCCTCAAAATAGGATTCGTGTAAAGCACGTTCAACAATTAATGCATTTTTTCCGAATTCGAAAAAGTCAATGGCTTGTTGATTGTCTTCAGATTTTGATCCAATGGCAGCTAATACTCGCCCAAAATGTTCCAAATATTTTGCATCTTGTAACATGTAAAACTGAAATTTCTCTATTGGTAATGACCCATTTTGCAATTCAATTATAAAAGGCATATTTAGAATATCATTGTAAATAGGCGCGATGGTTTCCCAAGCTTTAGTTGTGAATGTCATAGGTTTTTAATTTTTGTGGATTAAATAAATGATTAAGAGGTCCATTTCCTTTTCCAATTGTTAGGTCTTTACTTCCTAATATTGCTTGTTCAACATATTCTTGTGCTAGTTGTACACTTTGTGTGAGTGAAACCCCCAAAGCTAAATTACACGCAATTGCAGAAGATAGTGTGCAGCCTGAACCATGCGTATTTTTTGTCTCTATTTTTTGAGAGGTATAACTTTGTACAGGTTGTTCTTTTTGAAATAAATAACTGATAATTTTTTCTTGCTGAAGATGTCCGCCTTTTAATAAAAGATTCTGACAACCTAAATTTAAAATCGTTTCTCCATAAGAAAGCATCAATTCAGCAGAATCAATTTTATGATTTACCAAAATACTTGCTTCATCAAGATTTGGCGTGATAAGCGTGGCCAAAGGAAAAAGCTTTTCTATGCAAGCTTCAAGTGTTTCTTCTTTGATTAACCGATGTCCACTTGTCGCAACCATGACAGGGTCATAAACAATCGGTCTATTGTAATTTTTTAATTCCTCTGAAATGATATGAACCAATTCAACACTATGAACCATTCCAATTTTTATTGCATCAGGATAAATATCCTCTAATATGGATTGAATTTGTTCACGAATTGCTTGTGCAGGAATTTCGTAAATATTTTGTACGCCTTGTGTATTTTGAACAGGCAAGGCTGTCAATACATTTGTTGCATAACAGCCATGAGCGGAAATTGTTTTGGTATCAGCTTGTATGCCAGCGCCACCGCTTCCGTCAAATCCGGCAATTGTTAAGACACTATATGCTTTTTGGATGGTATTCATTTTCGTTAATAATTTGTTTTAAAATTTGGGCAGATTTTTTTGGATTTTTGCTTCCGCAAATTGCAGAAACAATTGCAACACTATCTGCACCGGCTTGTATGATTTTAGCAATATTACTTTCATTAATTCCGCCAATTGCAATCAATGGTTTTGATGTTTTAGTTTTCAAAAATTTTAATCCTTCAAAACCCCATTCAGTAATCGTATTGGTTTTTGTTGGAGTCGAAAATATTGGACTTACCCCTAAATGATGTACATATTTCATTTCATCATCATTCAACTGTTTGATAATTTCTAAAGACCAACCAATATTTTTTAGAGCTTGTGCATTTTTGTGAATTTCAGAAGGTAATATATCTGACTGCCCGACATGTATTCCCCAAGGATTAACAGCGGTTGCGACTTCTAATGAATCGTTAATAATCAAAGGGATATTGTAGTGGTCCGTAATTTTTTTTAATATTGTAGCTTTTGAAATATACTCGCTGACAGTGCAATTTTTTTCCCGAAGCTGAATGATATCAACCCCACCTATAATTGCTTGCTCTGCAACATCTAACCAATGAAGATGCGTACAATCTTTTTCAGAAATGACTAAATACAAAGGATAAGGAAAAGTTGGATTAATCTTCATAAACTGAGATTTTCAAATTTGTTTGAATTTCTTCTGCAGATATATGGTATAACGTGTCATACAAATTCATTTGTAAGGTTCCTGGGCCATTACTTTTTTTCTGTGCCAATTCACCTGCTAAACTAAATATGGCCATGCCGCTAACCGTTTCGAGGAAAGGATTTTTATTAAGGCCAATAAAAGCACCGATGCTAGCTGTTGCTGAACAACCTAAACCAGTAACTTTAGTCATCAATTCATGACCATTTTTAATTTCAATTATCGGATTGTTGGATACAATAAAATCTGAAGCACCTGAAATGCAAACAACAGATCCAATTTTCTGGTTTAAATTGTGTGCTGCTTTTATCGCTTGATTACTTTGATGTGTACTGTCGACTCCTTTTCCCTGAACAGCTTCGAAGGTATCTAAAGCTAAAATTTCTGAAGCATTTCCTCTTATGACAGTAGGATGATAGCGAAGCAGTTCTTTTATAAGTTCATTTCTGAAAGTTGAAATTCCAGCTCCAACAGGGTCTAATACCCAAGGTTTATTCAGTTGATCTGCTTTTTTTGCTGCAATTAGCATGCTTTCTGCCCAATAATCATCAAGAGTTCCGATATTGATGACTAATGCATTTGAGATTTTGACGATATTTTCCACTTCTTTGTGTGCATGTATCATAACAGGCGATGCTCCAATTGCCAAAAGAGCATTTGCAGTATTGTTCATCACCACAAAATTGGTGATGTTGTGAACAAGCGGATTTTTTGTCCGGACAGCATGTAAATTTTGAATAATTAGATTTTCCATTAATTGATAATTTTTTAGATGAAACAATTAATGGCTAAAGAGGATTTTCTTTGAAAATAAAGCGTTGCAAATATTAAATAATTGCATAGATATTGCTTTTCCCTACGTCGGTGTTAACCGTATCAGGTTCAAAGGGACTCTCTCAATTCTTTTCAGAATACCCCTAAAGCCAAATCAAATTTATATAAATTGTTTTGACTTTCAGCTATTTTTTAAGAATAAAAATAGAAGATTACATCAAGAATTAATTGTTGAGATCGATTAAAAAGATAAATAAATATAAAGATTGAGTTTCATGTTTTGTCTTAATCCCTAGTTATAAAACGATTAAAAATAAATTATTTAGATTAATAGTTTGTAATTAAAAAATATGCAATATATTTGCAACCCAAATGCATAGTGCATTTTGGTAAAAGTTTAATTTTAAAAGTAGTGCTTACGCGCTATACTATAGAATTATTTATGTATACAGATCCAATTTCAGATTTTCTAACTCGCGTTAGAAATGCAATGATGGCAGGACACAAAGTAGTGGAAATCCCTGCATCTAAAATTAAAAAAGAGATCACTAAGATCTTATTTGAACAAGGTTACATCTTGAACTACAAATTCGAAGGACAAGATCAACCTCAAGGAACAATCAAAATCGCTTTAAAGTACGACAAAGTTACTAAAGAGCCAGCTATCCGTAAAATCAAAAGAGCTTCAACTCCAGGTTTACGTCAATACGCAGGATCTAAAGAATTACCTCGTGTATTAAACGGTTTAGGTGTTGCTATCATCTCAACTTCTAAAGGTGTGATGACAGATAAACAAGCTCGTCAAGAGAATGTAGGTGGTGAAGTTTTATGTTTTGTTTATTAATCTTTTAAAAAATTAAGAAATTATGTCAAGAATAGGACACGCACATATCAACATCCCTGCTGCAGCAACTGTTGAATTTAAAGATAACGTAGTTACTGTAAAAGGTAACAACATTACAATGACAAGAGAGTTAAAAGAAGGATTTGATTTAACAATCGAAGACGGAGTTTTAACTGTAGTTCGTCCAAACGATTCTAAAGATAACAAAGCTTTACATGGTTTATACCGTTCATTAATCAATAACATGATTACTGGTGTAACAGAAGGTTTTAAAAAACAATTAGAATTAGTTGGTGTTGGTTATAGAGCATCTAACAACGGACAAAAATTAGATTTGTCATTAGGTTTCTCTCACAATATCGTTATTGAATTACCTGTTGAAATTAAAGTTGAAACTTTAACAGAAAAAGGTAAAAATCCTATTATTACATTATCATCTCATGATAATCAATTATTAGGAATGATTGTAGCGAAAATTCGTTCTTACCGTAAGCCAGAGCCTTACAAAGGAAAAGGAATTAAATTCGTAGGAGAAATTATTAGAAGAAAAGCAGGTAAATCTGCATAAAAATCATTGAAAAATGGCATTATCTAAAGTAGAAAAAAGACAAAAAATAAAAAGACGCGTGCGTCGAAATATTTTTGGAACAGAAACTAAACCTCGTTTATCAGTTTACCGTTCTAACAAAGAAATTTACGCTCAAATTATTGACGATAACAATGGAGTAACTTTAGCTTCTGCATCATCTCGTGAAAAAGGTGTTGCTGTAGAAGGTACAAAATCTGAAGTTTCTGTATCAGTTGGTAAAGCATTAGCTGCTAAAGCTATTGCAAAAGGAATTGAAACTGTAGTTTTTGATCGTAACGGTTTCGTATATCATGGTAGAATCAAAGCTTTAGCAGATGGTGCTAGAGAAGGTGGATTAAAATTCTAAAAAAGAGAAAGAAATTATGTTAGGATTTAAAAACGTAGAAAGAGTAAAACCAACAGGTTTAGATTTAAAAGATCGTTTAGTTGGAGTACAACGTGTTACTAAAGTAACAAAAGGAGGTAGAGCATTTGGTTTCTCTGCAATCGTAGTAGTAGGTGACGGAAACGGAGTAGTAGGTTACGGATTAGGGAAATCTAAAGACGTAGCTTCTGCAATCGCTAAAGCTATCGAAGACGCTAAGAAAAACTTAGTACGTATCCCGTTATTTAACAACACAATTCCTCACGAACAAGAAGCTCGTTTCGGTGGTGCGCAAGTATTCATCCGTCCAGCATCTAAAGGTACAGGGGTAATTGCAGGTGGTACAGTACGTGCGGTATTAGAATCAGTTGGTGTACATGATGTATTATCAAAATCAAAAGGTTCTTCTAACCCTCATAACGCAGTAAAAGCTACATTCCGCGCTTTATTAAGCTTACGTTCTGTAGAGACTATTGCTCGTCAAAGAGGTATTTCTGTAACTAAAGTATTCAACGGTTAAAAAAAAGTAAAATGAGCAAAGTAAGAGTAAAACAAACACGTAGTGCAATCAACCGTGATAAATCTCAAAAAGCTACATTAGTTGCTTTAGGTTTAAAAAAGTTGAATCAAGTTGTTGAGCACGAATCAACTCCTCAAATTGAAGGAATGATCCGTAAAATCTCACACTTAGTAGTAGTAGAAAGAGCTTAATCGCTTTTAACCTTTTAAAAATTATTAAAAATGAATTTAAGTAATTTAAAACCAGCTGCTGGTTCAGTACAAAATAAATTCCGTAAAGGTAGAGGTGAAGGTAGTGGAAACGGTTTGACAGCAGGTCGTGGACACAAAGGTGCTAAATCTCGTTCTGGTTATTCAAGAAAAATCGGTTTCGAAGGTGGACAAATGCCTTTACAAAGACGTTTACCTAAATTTGGTTTCAAAAACATCAACAGAGTTGAGTACACAGGAATCAATTTAGATACAATTCAACAATTAGTTGATAACAACAAAATTACAGATACTTTAAATAAAGAAACATTAGTTCAGTTAGGATTAGCTCACAAAAATGACTTAGTGAAAATTTTAGGTCGTGGAGAGTTAAAAGCAACTGTTAATGTTACTGCTGATAAATTCACTCAAACAGCTCAAGAAGCTATTGTGAATGCAGGAGGTAAAGTAGAATTAGTTAACGCTTAAGAATATATTTTATAGATGAAAGGGTTTATACAGACCATAAAAAATATCTGGAGCATAAAAGAATTGAAGGATAAGTTACTTGTAACTATCCTTCTATTGTTGGTTTATAGATTCGGTTCTCATATTCCACTTCCAGGTGTCGATATTAACGAGGTTAATCGTTTTGTTGCAGACCAAGAAAATGCAAATTCAGGAATTTTAGGATTATTAAACTCTTTTACCGGAGGTTCTTTTAAGAGAGCTTCCGTATTTGCGTTAGGAATTATGCCTTATATCTCTGCTTCGATTGTTATACAATTGATGGGATTAGCAGTACCTTACATCCAAAAACTACAAAAAGAAGGAGAAAGCGGACGTAACAAAGTAAACCAAATTACGAGATGGTTAACAATCGGGATTTGTTTGGTGCAAGCACCAGCATACCTTACATTAGTAACTTCTCAAATTTTACCTTACGATCCAACTTCATCATATGCTATCTATGTAATTCCTCCAACCAACTTTTGGTTCTGGTTCCCTTCAACAATCATTTTGATTACAGGGACAATCTTTGCCATGTGGATGGGAGAAAAAATTACTGACAAAGGTATAGGTAACGGTATTTCAATCTTAATTATGGTTGGTATCCTAGCCGACTTACCAAAAGCAATATTTAATGCATTTGAAGTTGACCCTTCAAACGGTATTTTCTTCTTGATAGAAATGTTAGGGTTAATCCTAGTTATTGCAATGTGTATTATGATTGTTGCAGCGGTGCGTAAAGTACCAGTACAATATGTAAGAAGAGCGCAAACTTCAAGTAGTTCATATATGAGATCAGTTACAGACTCTGTACGTTCATATATTCCACTTAAAGTAAATGCAGCAGGTGTAATGCCTATTATCTTCGCACAAGCAATTATGTTTTTACCAGGAACATTGGCAAACTATTTCTTAGACGAAGGAAGTCCAGTAAAAGCATTCTTCGCGAAAATGGCAGATCCATTTACGTGGGAATACAATTTGATCTTCGGATTACTAATTATTATCTTCACATATTTCTATACTGCAATCACAATCCCAGTAAACCAAATGGCAGAAGATCTTAAACGTAACGGAGGAATCATCCCTGGAATCCGTCCTGGAAAAGAAACTGCAAATTTTTTAGACGAAATTTTATCAAAAATTACGTTACCTGGAGCAATTTTACTAACTTTGCTTGCTGTTTTGCCAGCGATTGTAAAATTATTAGGTGTAGAACAGAGCTTAGCAATGTTCTTTGGAGGTACATCAATGTTAATTATGGTGGGAGTTATCTTAGATACTGTACAACAAATTAATACATATTTATTAAATCACCGTTACGATGGTTTAATGTCTTCAGGTAGAACTTCAAGAGATATCTAATAAGATTTTATTAAAAAGATTTATGGCTAAACAAAAACATATTGAACAAGACGGTACGATTACAGAAGCATTATCAAATGCAATGTTCCGTGTCGAATTAGAAAATGGACATGTTGTAACATGTAACATATCTGGTAAAATGCGTATGCACTATATCAAATTATTACCAGGTGATAGAGTTAAAATAGAGATGTCTCCTTACGATTTAACGAAAGGTAGAATATCTTACAGATACTAAAAGAAATAATAACGACTGGTGATAGAGTTAATGTAGATACGTTAACTCTATCGGATTATAAATAAATTTACAAAGATGAAAATTAGAGCATCCATTAAAAAGAGAAGTGCTGACTGTAAAATTGTGCGTCGTAAAGGACGTTTGTATGTGATCAACAAAAAGAATCCTAAGTTTAAACAAAGACAAGGTTAATTATTTAGAATTATGGCAAGAATTTCAGGTGTAGATTTACCTAAAAACAAAAGAGGGGTAATCGGACTTACATACATTTACGGGATCGGAAGAAGCAGTGCTTCTAAAATCTTAGCTGAAAATAATATTTCAGAAGATACAAAAGTTAGCGAATGGACTGATGAAGAAATCAACGCAATCCGTGCATCGATCAATGAAACTTTCAAAGTAGAAGGTGAATTAAGATCAGAAATCCAATTAAACATTAAACGTTTAATGGATATCGGATGTCAAAGAGGTATTCGTCACAGATTAGGTTTACCATTACGTGGTCAAAGAACAAAAAATAACTCACGTACAAGAAAAGGTAAAAAGAAAACAGTTGCTAACAAGAAAAAAGCCACTAAATAATAAATAGGATCATGGCAAAAAATCAGAAAGTAGTAAAGAAAAGAAAAGTAGTTATTGAAGCTACTGGACAAGCTCATATTCAAGCATCGTTTAACAATGTTATCGTTACTTTAACAAACAAAAACGGTGAAGTTATCTCTTGGTCTTCAGCAGGTAAAATGGGATTCCGTGGATCTAAAAAGAACACTCCTTACGCTGCTCAAGTAGCTGCTCAAGATGCAACAACAGTTGCATACGAAGCAGGATTAAGAAGAGTAAAAGTATTCGTGAAAGGACCAGGTCAAGGTCGTGAATCTGCTATTAGAACAATTCATAACGGTGGTATCGAGGTTTCTGAAATCGTTGATGTTACTCCATTACCACACAATGGATGTCGTCCACCTAAAAAGAGAAGAGTATAATCATTTTTCTCAATTTAATTATTTAATATATTTAATAGTAACAAATCATGGCAAGATATACAGGACCAAAAACTAAAATTGCAAGAAAATTTGGACAACCAATTTTCGGTGACGATAAATCTTTTGAGAAAAAGAAATATCCTCCAGGGCAACACGGACCTAACAAAAGAAGAGCTAAAAAATCAGAATACGCTATTCAGTTAACTGAAAAACAAAAAGCAAAATATACTTACGGTATTTTAGAGCGTCAATTTGCTAACTTATACAAAAAAGCAAATGCTTCTAAAGGAATTACAGGTGAAGTATTATTACAATTATGTGAATCTCGTTTAGATAACGTAGTTTACCGTTTAGGTATCGCAAACTCACGTAGTGCTGCACGTCAATTAGTATCTCACAAACACGTAACTGTAAACGGAGAAATCGTGAACATCCCTTCTTACCAATTAAAAGCTGGTGATGTAATCGCTGTTAGAGAAAAATCTAAATCTTTAGCTGCAATCACAAACTCTTTACACGCACGTAGCGAGTACGATTGGTTAATTTGGAACGACGAACAAAAATCAGGAACTTTCACAAAAGCTCCAGAAAGAGTTCAAATTCCAGAAGATATTAAAGAGCAATTAATCGTCGAGTTATATTCTAAATAAACCTTAAAATCAGACTAATAAAATGACTATTTTAAATTTCATCAAACCTGACAAAGTAATCTTAGTAGAGTCTGACTCTAAATTCGGACAATTTGAGTTCCGTCCATTAGAGCCAGGATACGGGATTACAGTTGGAAATGCTCTACGTAGAGTGTTACTTTCTTCATTAGAAGGATATGCGATCACTTCAATCAAAATTGAAGGAGTTGAGCACGAATTTTCAACTATTCCAGGAGTAGTGGAAGATGTTACAGAGATCATTTTAAATCTGAAAAAGGTTCGTTTTAAGAAACAAATTGATGAATCAGATGCTGAAACTGTAACTGCTACTATCTTAGGGCAAGATCAATTAACAGCAGGTGATTTAGGGAAATTTATTTCTGGATTCCAAGTTTTAAACCCTGAATTAGTTATCGCTAACTTAGACGCTAAAGTAAACGTAACAATTACATTTACAATCGAAAAAGGTAGAGGATACGTACCAGCTGATGAGAATAAAAAGGCTTCTGCGCCAATCGGTACTATAGCAATTGACTCAATTTACACTCCAATTAAGAATGTAAAATACGCAATTGAAAACTATCGTGTAGAACAAAAAACTGACTACGAAAAATTAGTTTTTGAAATTACAACAGATGGTTCTATAACACCTCAAGATGCTTTAACTGAAGCAGCTAAAATCTTAATTCACCACTTTATGTTATTCTCAGATGAGAGAATAACATTAGAAGCGGAAGAAGTTGCATCTGGTGAAACTTATGATGAAGAAGCATTACATATGCGCCAATTATTGAAAACAAAATTGGTAGATATGGATTTATCAGTAAGAGCATTAAATTGTTTAAAAGCAGCTGAAGTTGAAACATTAGGCGAATTAGTTTCTTTCGCTAAGTCTGACTTAATGAAATTCAGAAACTTTGGTAAGAAATCTCTTACAGAGTTAGAAGAATTGGTGGACAGCAAAGGTCTTAACTTTGGAATGGACATCGTAAAATATAAGTTAGACGTAGAATAATTTTATTAAAAAATGAGACACGGAAAAAAATTTAACCATTTAGGTAGAACTGCCTCTCATAGAAGAGCTTTATTATCTAATTTAGCTATAGCGTTGATTACTCACAAGAGAATTAACACAACAGTAGCAAAGGCTAAAGCATTACAAACATATGTTGAGCCTTTATTGACAAAGTCTAAAACAGACGATACTAACAACCGTCGCGTTGTATTTTCATACTTACAAGATAAAGAAGCTGTAACTGAATTATTCAGAACTGTAGCTCCTAAAATTGCAAATCGCCCAGGAGGATACACTCGTATCATCAAAACTGGATTCCGTTTAGGTGACGGTGCTGATACTGCAATGATCGAGTTAGTAGATTTCAATGATATCTACACTAACGCGAAAGTAGAGAAAAAAGCAACTACACGTCGTAGTAAAAAAAGTACTAAAACAGAAGAAGCTGCACCAGCTGCTGAAACTGAAAGTACAGAAGAAGCATAATCTATTCGATTATATAGTAAAAAGCCTCCCAAATTGGGAGGCTTTTTTTGTATTTATTAATTATGACAATTTGTAATACTTTATAATTTTCTAGATTGACAATAAATTCTTTTCAATCATCTAATTTTCTAGATATGATTGTTTTAAAATCTTAATGTTAAAAAATCAACTAAAATCCTTATTTTTGGATTGATTTTGGCAATAAACCAATTATCAAACATAAAATTGATATGAAAAAATTACTATTCATGATGGCTGTCGCAATGGCAGTTGTTTCATGTAAAAAAGATGATAAAGTCGTAGGAAAAGATAAAGATGGAAAAGAATTAATTGTGAACGAAAAAGGTGATACAGTTGCCAAAATAGAAACAACAGATTCTTTGAAAATCGCTGAAACGCCTGCTGAAACAGAAGTTGTTGCAATAACAAAAGGTGCAGATGACAAATATGCATACAAATACAATTTGGAGATAGGAAAGACTTATCCAATGACGTTGGGAATTAAAACAACTCACACGGCTTCGGACGGGAAACAATCTCAAAAAATGTCAAGTGAAAGTAAAAAACAAATTGATTATACGGTAAAAGATTTCAAAGATGGTGTGTATACATTAGAAGTGAAATCTAAACAATATAGCGAGAAAATGACAGATCCTTCGGGAAAATCAATTTCGTATGACACAAATGCTGCAAAACCAGCGAACAAAGATATTGCGGTTTCTTGGTCGATTTACAAAGCTATGACAGGAAAAACGTATACAATGAAAGTTGATCAGAAAGGAAAAGTTGTAAGCGTTGATGGATTAGAAGGAATCAAAACTTCAATTCTTAACTCTGTGAAGAAACAAGTTTCAGCAGAAGAGTTTAAATTCTTTACACAGATTATCGACAATTCATTAAACAAACAAGCAATTTCTTCTCAATTTGAAGAAACGATGAATATTTTCCCTAACAAAACTTTAGCGCTTAAAGAATCTTGGAGCGATAGTCAAAAAATTGATCAAGGTCCAATGAAAGGAAATATTTCGATGAAAAGAACTTTAGCAAGTGTTGAGCCTGCAAATACGACAATTACTGTAAATGGAACGCAAAGTTTGAAAGGTAATGAGTCGCAACAAGGTGTTACAATGTCTGCGAATAGTAGTGCGAATGTAGATGGAAAAATTTTGTTGGACACTAAATCTGGTTGGATCAACAAAGTTAATTTAACGAAAAAGGAAACATTAAAACGTACAGTAGAAGCGCAAGGTCAAAAACAAACGATGACTGAGTCGGTTACAACTGTCACAACAGTTAACTAAAATGAAAACAATTATTTGGATTATAATTTTAAGTATTATTTTCTTAACTATTTTTAGATTTTTAAGAAAAGTATTTGCAGTGAAAAAAGTTTTTCAAGAAGCAATTAATCAGCAAAGAAATGCTTATAATCAGAACCAAAACTCAAATGATTCGTACAACGAATCGAAACCAAACACATCTTTCGACAAACCGAAATATAATATAGACGCCGAAACGGTGGATTACGAAATAATCGAAGAAAAAAAGGATGAAAAATAAAAAGAATTTACTCTACGTTCTTATCTCATTGCTGCTTTTTGCAGTGATTGCATTGGTGTATTGTTCACCAGTTTTATCGGGAAAATCTGTTATTCAACCTGATATTATCAACTACAGGGGTAGTGCGCAAGAAATGTTGACGTATCAAGACAAAACAGGAGAAAATGTCTATTGGTCTGATGCGATGTTTGGTGGAATGCCAACCTATCAAACTGGAGCAAAATATGATTTTGATATTATCAAAACGATAGATGGTGTTTTCAGATTTTTACCACGTCCAGCAGATTATATTTTCTTGTTATTTACAGGATTTTTTATTCTTGGCTTAACGCTTTTCAAAAAATGGCAATATGCTTTAGTTGGTGCAATTTTCTTTGCTTTTAGTTCGTATTATTTTGAGCTGATTGCAGCAGGGCATAACGGAAAGCTCCATACAATTGGTTATTTCGCGCCTTTTGTTGCCGGAATTCTTTTATTGTATCGTAAAAAATACATTGCAGGTTTTGTACTTACAACCTTGTTTATGGGATTGCAATTACAAGCCAATCACATTCAAATGACGTTCTATTTGTTTTTAGCGATGTTGGTTTTTGCAATTGTTCAATTTATTGATAGTTTAAAGAAAAAAGAATTACCAGATTTCTTAAAATCATCTGCATTAGTAGTTGTCGCTTTAATTATTGCAGCAGGATTGAATGCAAATCGATTATTGTCAACTTACGAATACAGTAAAGAAACAACTCGTGGAAAATCTGAGATGACCTTGTTGAAAAAGAATTCGAACGGATTAGATCACGATTATATCACACAATGGAGTTATGGAAAATTAGAAACATTAAATCTTTTTATTCCAAATTTGATGGGTGGTGGTTCGCAAACGAATCCAGAAGATTTAAAGAATTATACATCAGAATTACAAAATACTCAATATAGCCTTGGTGAAGACGAGTTCAATCAGCAAGTTTTTCAAGCTGTGGCAAGTCAACCGAGAAGTGCATATTGGGGAGATCAGCCAGGAACTTCCGGACCTGCATATCAGGGAGCTGTAGTCGTTTTCTTGTTTATTATCGGAATGTTTATGGTACGTGGAAAATACGCGACCTATAAAAAATGGTTAGTTGGAGCAACGATTCTAAGTTTCATTTTGGCTTGGGGTAAAAATTTACCATTCGTTACCAACTTATTCATTGATTATTTCCCGATGTATGATAAGTTCCGCGCTGTATCATCAATCTTGGTAATTGCCGAATTTACAATGCCTTTCTTAGCAATTTTGACTTTATATTATTTCTTTAATTCTGACGAATCAGATGAATTCAAAAAGAAAGTACTTTATATAGCTGGTGGTTCTACAGTCGGAATTCTAATTATTTTCTTCTTATTCGGTGGAATGATTTTTCCATTTACATCAGAGAATGAAAAATTAATGACTGAACAATTAATCGGACAAATTCAGCAAGCAAATCCAAATGCAATCGGACTTTGGGATGGATTAATAAAACGATTAGATGAAGCATTAATTCAAGATAGAATTTCTATGTTTAAAGCGGATACAGTTCGCACATTGATTTTTGTTTTGTTCACAATGGCTTTGTTGTTGGCTTATTTATTCAAGTTTATCAAAAAACCAATTATCGTCATTTTAGCGATTGGTGCATTGGCTTTTATTGACGGATTTACGGTGAATAAAAGATATTTGAACGAAGATAATTTTGTATCTAAATACATTGTTGATAATCCTTTCCCAACTGAAATGTCGCCTCGTTTACAAACTGAAGCAGAGAACAACAATAATGTAGCGCAAATTGCTTACAAAGTTCCATTGAATAATTTATTATTAAATATTTCAAAACAAGATAAATCACATTTCCGTGTGTACAATACGGTTTTGAGTACATTTAATGAAGCTGGAACTTCATATTTTGTTCCTTCAATTGGTGGTTATCATGCGGCGAAATTAGGAAAATACCAAGATGTTGTGGATATCTATTTTTCTCAAGATCCGCAATTGAAAAAATATGGAATCAAAGATGAAACAGGTTTGATTAATGTATTGAATATGATGAATACGAAATACATTATTCATGGAAGTCCAACGGAGCCGCAAGTACAGCAAAATCCTACAGCTTTGGGAAGTGTTTGGTTAGCCTCAAATATCAAATGGACAGAAAATGCAAATGATGAAATTTTAGCGATAAATTCTACTCCAATTAATAACACGGTAATTTTACGTAAAGATTTGGTTGAGAATAAAAACATGAATGTTTCGGCAGATACTAATGCGAAAATTGAATTGGTTGATTATTCACTAATGAAGATGACGTATAAATCTTCTTCTAATACAGATCAAATTGCTGTTTTCTCAGAAGTTTATTATCCGCACGGTTGGATTGCAACGGTTGATGGAAAAGAAGTTCCGATCGAAAAAGCGAATTATGTTTTGCGTGCAGTTCCTGTACAAAAAGGAAATCATACAATCGTGATGGAATTTAAACCACAAGTTATTTCTACTGGAAATATGATTGTGATAGTTTCGAATATTTTACTTTTAATCGTTGTGGCTGGAGGTATTTATTTGGGATATAAAAAATGTTCTATAAAAGAGAATTTAAACTTAGTCGCTGAAAAGGCTTAATTTTGGAATGAAAAAAATATTAATCATCACCTATTACTGGCCTCCTGCGGGAGGTCCTGGTGTTCAAAGATGGTTGAAATTCACAAAATATCTTCCTGAATTTGGATATGAAACCTATGTTTATATTCCAGAAAATCCTTCTTATCCAATTCTCGATGAAACTTTAGCCAAGGACATTAATCCAAAAGTTAAAATCATCAAGAATAAAATTTGGGAACCTTATCAGTTAGCAGAAAAACTGAATCCAAAGAATAAAGCTTATAAAGGTGGACATTTCGAAAAGAAAGAAAATCAATCTTTCATGTCGAGATTGTCAGTTTTTGTGCGTGGAAATTTCTTTATTCCAGATGCGCGCAAGTTTTGGGTAAATCCTTCTGCAGAATATTTAAAAGACTTTTTACAGAAAGAAAATATAGATACGATTGTAACTTCTGGTCCGCCTCATAGCTTACATTTAATCGGTTTGAAATTGAAAAAACAATTACCAAATCTCAAATGGTTGGCAGATTTTCGTGATCCATGGACTCAAATTAGTTATCACAAAGAATTGAAATTAACTTTTTGGGCTGCAAAAAAACACGAAGATTTAGAGCGTGAAGTAATGCAAAAAGCAGATGTTGTTTTAGCAACAAGTTATGCTGATGGAGAAAATTTCAAGAAGATTGGTGCAAAACATGTAGAAGTAATTACAAATGGTTTTGAAGAAGTAAAACAACAAACAGAAAAAGATCAAAATCACTTTCATTTGACGTATTCTGGAGGTTTGGAAATGCTTCGAAATCCTGTTGCATTGTGGAAAGCTTTAGCTGAATTAACTTCCGAAAATCAATCATTCAAAGAAGATTTAAAACTTAATTTTTATGGTTCTTTAGCTGATGACGTCAAACAAACAGTGATTGATGCAGGTTTAGAGAAAAACTTGGTTGCACATGGTTACGTTTCACATCAAGAGTCATTGAACGCTATTAATACAGCAAATGTTTTGATTTTGACCAACTTTGATAATGTTGCATCTAAAGGAATTATTCCTGGAAAGTTATTTGAATATATGGCGACTGGAAATCCTATTTTAGCAATTGGACCAGCTGAGGCTGATGTTCAAAAAATACTGCATAAAACGAAAGCTGGCGATTATTTTAGCCATCAAGATGTTACTGAAATAAAATCTTTCATCCTTTCTATTTATAACCAATGGTTAAGAAATCCTCTTCAAAAATTTGAAACAAACGAAGACGAAGTTCAACAATTCAACCGTAAAAACTTAACTAAAAAGTTGGTTGACGTGGTAAATAATTTAAAAATAAATTAATACTATATTTGTAGAATAAAAATATTTATAGTAATTTCATCATAATTAACAACCTTATAATGAAATTACTATACTATTTTATCATTTTTATTGGTTGCATTGTATATGCACAGCCACAAATAAAAACTGATATATCCTTTGCGCCTATTAAATATTCGCAAACGAATTACGAGTTGTCCAATTACAACATTATTTATGACTACAAAATTGTTCGTAATGTAAAAAAACCTGAAAAAACAAAAACTGGTTTAGCACTTTTACAAATTGGTAAACGTTACAATAAATTCGTCGATTACAATCAAATCGGTACGGATTCTATTCTTGAAAGTTTTAGTCATTTACCTACAATTAAGACGAATGAATTTAATCAAATAATGTCTCAAAGTTTTAAATCTGCTTTTAAATATCAACTTATTCTAAAGAAAGAAAATGATGAACTTACATTTGTTGATAGAATCTCTCCGAATGATTTTCTTTACAAAGAAACGTTACCAAAATTAGATTGGAAACAACTGAATGACACCAAACAAATCTTGAATTATACTGCAAAAAAAGCGACTGTAAACTACGGTGGTAGAAAATGGACGGCTTGGTACACTGACGAAATCCCAATGAATGCTGGTCCGTATAAATTTTATGGTTTGCCTGGTCTTATTTTAGAGATTTATGATGATAAAGAACATTATCATTTTACAGCAAACGCTAGCAACCAAAATCCTAAACAAATCTATTTAGCTCAAGGTGAAAAAACACCTATAAAAGTTAAGAAAACAGAATTCTATAAAGCTGAAAAAGATTATCATGAAAATGCAGCTGAAAGGTTAAAAGGAGTTGCACTTGACGAAAATAAGAAACCTATAACCAATTTTGGTGGAATGCCTTATAACCCTATTGAATTGGAGTAAGAATTTAACATATTCTATTTGTTTTTAATTACTTAACTTACAAAACGATTTGTTTTATTCATTTATTATTATTATTATTATTGATGTAATTAACGTTAATGAGGCAATTGTAGGTTGCAAACTATGATTGATTATTAAAAAACTAAATTACTTAAAAAATGAAAAAAATGTTATTAACAAGTGCTTTTGCACTTATCGGAACTTTTGCAATGGCAAATGAAACTAACACTACTACAGTTGTAGAAAAAGAATGTGATTTATTTAAATCAAGTACAGAATGTGGAGGTTATATAATGGCTTGCAAAGATAAAGACGCAACTTGGGATTTAGCAGCAATAAATGAAGCAGATAAAAAGCTATGTGAAATGGAAAAATTAATAGAATCTATTCCACCTGCAAATTAAAGTAATAATCTAATAAATTATGTAGATAATTAAATAAATATTATTTAGTTATCTACATTTATCGATACCATGAAAAAGCTATTATATATATTATTATTAACCCGTAGTGCATTTAGGTAATATTAATTTTTAATTTGTTAATATTTCTATTTTGGTTTCTGTTTATTGATTGAATAATAGTAAGGGTTAGTATTTTTGATAGTATTGGATATCCCCCTGAATTTT
>NZ_DKSQ01000006.1:528-2737 GCF_002472765.1 Empedobacter sp. UBA7252 | reverse complement strand
AACGTTTAGGACGCAAGTGACACAATTACAAATCAGATCGTTTTATGAGAAAATTAAACCTTGAAGAATCTGCATTTCTTTATGGAGGAAAGGCGGTAAATAGTTGTCACGTTTCAGGTGCTCTGCTCGGGGCGGGCGCTGTATTTATTGTGGCCGGAATAGCAACTGGTGGAATTGGATTTGCAGTTGCAGGTGGCCTTTCAGCCTATTTTGGAGGGGTAACAGGATTTGCTTGTGCAGTTAGTTAAACACTTAAATATTAAAAAAATGAGAAAATTAAATTCTTACGAAGTAGAAAACCTCTCGGGAGGAAGTAAAATGAACGATTTTTTAACTGGCGCATGTTTTGGAGCTAGCATCGCACTTAGCCTCGTTACGTTCGGAGGTAGCACTATTGCGATCTGGGGTCTGAGAGCTGCAGGAGTTGGAACAACTGTGGGTTGCGCCTTTATTTAATTCACATTCTTTTAACGTTCATTAATGAAAGCCTTGCTTTGAGGCTTTCATTAATACATATATTTGCATTTATGAAAAATCACATTCAATATTTAATAAAAAAATACTCATATGATATTATTGAATTAATTCTATATTTATTAACTGTAATTTTGTTATTTTTTAAGGTTAAGATTGTAGAACAACCTATATTAAATATAATTATTCTAATAATCCCATCAATCATTTCTTTAATATCTTCTCTCATAAGAATAAAAAAAAAAAATAACTACACATAAATAAATATATGATCAAAAATTCGATAAAAAAGCTATTAGAGAACAATTCAATTATTTTAGCCTTATTATTGCTATCGTATATGGGTATTTCATTTTACATGGCTAATATATCTCCAAGCAAAACGCTATATATAAACAATTTAAGAGAACAACTTTCTGAGACTGAAATAAAAAGTTTATTAAAAAATGTAGATAAATATGCTTGGCTCGGATACTTTTTAATAATACTTACTATATTAATAAGAGTGTTTATTGTTAGTTTTTTTTTATTCATCGGAACTACATTGTCAGGATACGAAGTAAAATTCAAGCAATTATTTAATATTTCCATAAAGGCAGATTTCATCTTTATAATTCCATTACTCATTAAGATCTTTTGGATTCAACTTGAAATCAATAACATCAACATAAAAGACATCGAATATTTCTACCCGCTATCTTTAATTCAGTTAATTAACCCAAGGGAGATAGACCCACTTTGGATTTATCCATTTCAAACAATAAATCTTTTTGAGGTTAGCTACTGGTTCATATTAGCATTTGGTATTTATCGAATCACAAAAATTAACTATAATGAATCATTGTCGTTGATTGTAAAATCTTACATTCCCGCACTTGCTCTCTGGATAACTCTTGTAATGTTTTTCTCAGTAACATTTTCGACTCCTTAATTTCAAAATAGTCTGCCTCATTTTAACAAACGTTTAATGCGGAAATTCTACATCACCAATTAACACTGTATGCAAAGGAAATACTTAACCTCTATTATTTTGATTTTATTTCTATCTATTATCGGTACGGTATTATATTTTACTTTCCAGAAATTACATAAAAAAAAGCTTGCCCGAGATAATATTGAATACATGCCTGATATTTCATTTTTCGATATTGCTAACAATAATCATTTTAAATATTAAAAAAAACTCTAATGAGTATTCCACCTGTCTTATCCAAATAGATCCAAATTGTCACTTTTGCAATAAACAGGTTAAAGATATTTTAAAAGATCATAATCGCTTCCATAATATAACTATATTACTAGTTTCAACTGCACATGAAGATATATTAAAAGAATATTATACAGCATTAAATTTAAATAGATACCCAAATTTATACCTTCTATCGGATAGAAATCTGGTTTTCCCTAAAACATTTGGAACCTCAACTACACCTACAACAATTTTATACGAGAAGGGAGGGAGATTCATTTCTAAATTTGAGGGCATCGTTAAAATAGGTAAAATTATAAATGAATTTAAAGACTAAAAATTACAGGAAACGATAATGATTAAAAAGTATACTTTCCAACAATTAAGAAAAATATTAGTTAGACAACAAGACCAGTCTGACTGTGGGATAGCTGCTTTACAAACGGTAATTCGATGGCATGGAGGTGAATCTTTCTCTGAAGATCTAAGAATAGCTAGTGGTACTAATAGTGATGGGACAACAATGCTCGGCCTTATTCAGGCTGC
>NZ_DKSQ01000006.1:0-308 GCF_002472765.1 Empedobacter sp. UBA7252 | reverse complement strand
TTTGAAGCAGATGGTTATGAGATGGATATCGAATATCTTTCAAAACAGACTGTACCTTGCATACTTCACCTATTTATAGATGGACTTGGTTTTCATTATATGGTATATTTAGGTCATATCTCCAATAAAGACCTCATTATTCTAGGCGATCCCGACAATGGGATCAAACTCTACTCAACAAGAGAATTATCTAAACTGTGGTTAAGTAAAAGCGCTGTAATTCTATCTCCTAATGAAACATTTGTTAAAGTAAAACAACGATTAACAAAGGAAAAAACTAAATGGTTCTATCACTTGCGTCCTAAACG
>NZ_DKSQ01000058.1:16870-66888 GCF_002472765.1 Empedobacter sp. UBA7252 | reverse complement strand
CAGATGTATGGAGATAAAATGGAAATGCCAGATGAAGAATACACAATCGAAATTGGTAAAGCAGAAATCAAACGTGAAGGTACAGATGTAACGTTAGTTTCTTTCGGGAAAATCATTAAGCAAGCTTACATTGCTGCTGATGAATTAGCTAAAGAAGGAATTTCTGTAGAAGTAATTGACTTACGTACAGTTCGTCCATTAGATTACGATACAATTTTCAAATCTGTTAAGAAAACAAATCGTTTAGTAGTTTTAGAAGAAGCTTGGCCTTTCGCTTCAGTTGCTTCAGAAATTACGTATATGGTTCAACAAAAAGCATTCGATTATTTAGATGCACCAATCAAACGTATCACAACAAAAGATACATCAGCGCCTTATGCTCCAAACTTGTATGAGACTTGGATTCCTAATGCAAAAGATGTAGTTGAAGCTGTAAAAGCTGTGATGTATAAATAATTAAGATTTATAAACTATATTTGTAAAGTCTAGCATACATTTTGCTAGACTTTATTTTTTTTTAACCAAATCTTATTGATGAAAAGTTATATAACAGCTTTTTTTATAGTTGTTTTAGCGTCTGTGCACGCGCAAGTAAAAATTCAAGGAAAGGTAATCGATTCTGAAACTCAGAAGCCTATTCCTTACGCAGATATTCGTTTACCAGAACTTAAAGTAAGTGCAACATCAAACTCTGATGGCACTTTTTATATCGAATCTAGTTCGAATACAAATAAAATTGTCGTATCAAAAAATGGATATGAAACGTCTGATTATGTAATTGAAAATAAAATTGATTATAATTTTATTGCTCAATTATTTTTAGCAGAAGACAATACTTCAGAAGAAGATGACGGAACGGTAGATTTACAAACTGCGGTTGTTTCGGCAAAGAAAAAACGTCTTAAAAAGAAAGAAAATCCAGCTTATGCTATTTTGCGTGAAGTATGGAAACGTAAAAAGAAAAATGGGCTAAAATTAGCACCACATTACCAATATGATGAATACGAAAAGTTGCAATTTGATATTAGTAATATCGATTCTACTTTTATGAAACGTAAGATTTTTAAAGGAATGGAGTTTGTTTTCGAGAAAGTAGATACTTCTTCTATTAATGGAAAAACATATTTACCAGCTTTCTTGAATGAGTCAATTTACAATGTTGCAGGAATTAATAAACCTTCTACAAAAGAACGTCGAGAATTAATTGCAAATAAAACATCAGGTTTCGAGAAAAATGAAGTGGTGGCTTCTACGGTAAAAAATCTTTTCCGTGATATTGATATTTATGATAATCGTGTCAATATTTTAGATATTAAATTTGTGAGTCCAATTGCTACAGATGGTTTCGCGGTTTATGATTACGAATTGAAAGATACTATTGATGTAGATGGAATAGAATCTTATCGAATCAAATATTATCCACGTCGCGAAGGTGAATTGACATTTAAAGGAGAATTATATATTTCGAAAGATGCTTATGCGGTGAAAGAGGTTGTGATGGAAACGACGAAAGAAATGAACGTGAATTTTGTACGTAATATTTTCATGAATCTAGAATATGATATTCCAAACGATTCTATTTTCTATCCGAAAAAAGAATATGCGATGTTGGATATGTCGTTGTTGAGTAAAAAGGAAAGTGCGAAAGGAATTTTTGCGCATAAAACGGTGAATTATTACAATTACGATTTCGATACAACACATCCCGAAGCTTTTTATTACGAGAAATTAGATCCAGCAAAAGCTGCGCTTAACGAAAAAGATAATCAGTTTTGGACAGAAAATCGTCCTGAAGCTTTAACGAAAGATCAAGAAGGTATTTACGAAACATTAGAGCAATTAAATAAAGTACCAAAATTCAATAATATTGTGAAAGCAATCGAGATTTTTGGTTCTGGATATTACAATGTCGGAAATGCAATTGATATCGGGAATTTATATTCATCTTTTGGATACAACCAAATCGAAGGATTCCGTTTGAGAGCTGGAGCTCGTACATATTTTTCGCAAAATGATATGTGGCGTGCGCAAGGTTTCTTGGCGTATGGTTTTGGAGATGATAAATTCAAATATGGAGGAGATTTTCGTTACATGTTCAATAAATATAATCGTTTTCAAGTCGGTATCGGAACAAAACGTGATGTAGAACAATTGGCTGCAACGTTAACGGCTTCTGACGGAATTATGACGCGTAGTTTTGCCTCGTCATCAATCATCAATCAAGGAGATAATACATTTTTGAGTAATAATAATTTGACAAATGTGTATGCGTCGATAGAGCCTTGGAAGAATGTAACGTTTCGTGTTGATGGAAATTATCAATTGATCAAACCAGCTGATGCAGTACATTTTTCGATTGGATATGAAAAAAACGGTCAGATTAAAGAAACTTTAACAAATTCAAGTGTAAGTGTTTCGGTAATTGCTCGTCCAGGTGCAAAATATTCGCAATACGGGATTGATCGTTACGAAATGACAACACTTGCACCCACGTTAATGTTGCGCTATACAAAAGGATTGAAAGGTGTAATTAATTCAGATTTTGAATATGATAAATTACAATTTTTATATACACAACCAATTTTGATTGGATCTTTTGGTAAATCATTGGTAACTGTAGAAGCAGGAAAAACATTTCAAGGTGTTCCTTTATCATTAATGAGTGCGTTACCTGGAAATGAGAGTTACGGACAAGTTTATGGTACATTTTCACAATTAGATTATTATGAATTTGTAACAGACGAATATGTAACGATGAACTGGGAACATCATTTTAACGGTTGGATTTTGAACAAAGTTCCGTTAATCAAAAAATTAAAATTAAGAGAAGTAGGATTCTTGAGAGCGGCTTACGGAGACATTTCGGAGAAAAGTAAAGCTATTAATCGTTCGACAATAGAATATTTTGCACCAAATCAACAAATCTACTACGAATACGGGTTTGGGATCGAAAACATTGGTTTTGGAAACATTAGACCAATACGTGTTGATTTTAATTGGCGCGGAAATTATAATAATTTGCCAGATGTTCGTAAATTTGGCATCACAATCGGTTTAGATTGGAATTTTTAGAAAATACATAATAAAAAAAAGAATATTACAATGACTTTTGATGCAATCATTGAAATCCCAAGAGGATCTCGCAATAAATATGAAATGGATCACGAAACAGGAAGAATCCGTTTTGATCGTGTTTTATACTCTCCAATGTTCTACCCAGCTGATTACGGTTTCGTAGAAAATACATTAGGATTAGACGGAGATCCAATTGACGTATTAGTTTTCTTAACAGAACCTACTGTTCCTGGATGTGTAATCGAAGTAAAAACAATCGGTGTTCTTAAAATGTCTGATGACAAAGGACAAGATGAAAAATTAATTTGTGTACCAGTTGCTGATCCAACATGGAACCAATTAGAAAACATCACTGATATGAATCCTCATACATTGAAAGAAGTTGAGCACTTTTTCAGAGTTTATAAAGACTTAGAAAATAAAACAACAACAATTGAAGGGTACGGTGATAAAGCAGAAGCAGAAAAATTATTGCAAGATGCAAGAGAGCGTTTCGTACCAGCTCATTAAGAAATAATTTATAATTTCATATAAATAGTCCTCATTTTTTGAGGACTATTTTTTTTGATTAAATTTTCCTCCCATTCTATCAACTATTTCCAAAAACATTTTTAAGTTTATAGAAATACTCACACATGAAATCGAAATTTTTATTAACACTAGGTTTAATCTCTACAACCATGAGTTTATCTGCTCAAACTAATCAACAAGTTTTAGACTTGATTAACAAAGAAGTACAACAAAATTCTGAAGCTTATCAACAATTAAAAAAAGCAACCGAAACAATCGGACATCGTGCAACAGGAACAGAAAATGGACGAATAGCAGAAGAATATGCAGCAAATTTGTTGCGTTCGTATGGTTATGATGTGTCTTTTCAAGAGTTTACATTTAGCGGATGGAATCGTAGAAGTTTAGATTTAAAAATCAATAATCAACCTATAAAAGCCGTTGCTTTGGCGCATTCGCCAGAAAATGTTAGTCTTTCGGGAGAATTGATTGATTTAGGAAATGGACTTGAAGAAGATTACAAAAAGATTGGTGATAAAGTAAAAGGAAAGATTGTTTTTGCTGCGCTTGGTTTGTTGGATGGAACGCCAAAAGAAATAGAAAATCTACATCGTTCCGAAAAAACAGCTTTAGCAGAAAAGTACGGAGCGAAAGGAATTATCTTGTTTAATCGCCCTGCTGGAGGAATTCTATTGACAGGAACGGCTTCTGTAACGGGAGAAATTATTAAAATTCCTGCGATTAATATTAGTTTAGAAGATGGATTGAAAATTAAAGAAAATCTATCAAAAGGAAAAGAAATTGCTAAAATCGAAATGAAAAATGATGTTGGACAAATGAAAGGTCGCAACATTATTGCAAAGAAAATCGGTTCTAAATTTCCAAACGAAAAAATAGTTCTTGGAGGACATTTAGATAGTTGGGATTTGGCTACAGGAGCAATTGATAACGGCGTTGGAAGTTTTTCTGTAATGGATATTGCGAGAACGTATAAAAAGTTAAATCTTCAAAATGATCGAACAATAGAATTTGTTTTATTTATGGGCGAAGAAGTTGGTTTGATAGGTTCTAAATATTATGTCAATCAAGCGTTGAAAGATGGTTCTATCAATCAAATCAAAGCAATGTCGAATATGGATATGACAACAAATCCAAAGTCGTATTACTCGACAATGGAAAGTAATTTGCCTATTTTAACTGATTATGCGAATGATGTTCAAAAAGTGATTCCAGATTTTAAATTGAAAACATTTGCGAGTGTAGATTTACATTCAGATCATCAACCGTTTATGTTGCAAGGCGTGCCTATTATTGGGCTTTCGGATAGTCAATTTACAAAAGGTGCTTTAAATTGTTATCACGCAAATTGCGATACATTTGATTATGTAGAAGAAATTGGTCTGAAAAATAATGTGATTTTGGAAACCTATTTGTTATATCGTTTGAGTAATTTGAAAGAAATTCCTTCGAAACGTTGGAAAGAACAAGAAATTAAGGAAGCCTTAATCAAAGGAAATTTAGAAACTCCACTTCGTATTTCGGGCGATTGGAGATGGTAATATCAAAAAAATCCTTCAGATTATCTGAAGGATTTTTTATTTATTTCTTTTTCAATTTTACAGTGAAATGTCTTAAAATTTCAGATTCCCACGAAATTTCATAACCTGAATTAATCTCGTTTCGTCGATCAAAAATATTTTTTAAAGCTACTGCAATATAATCCATATGGCTTTGGAAGTAAGTTCTTCTTGGAATTGCCAAACGCAATAATTCTAATTTTGGATAACGATTTTCTCGTGTTTCAGGATCACGATCTGCCAAAATAGTTCCGATTTCTACACCACGAATTCCAGCTTCTTTGTACAATTCGATTCCCAATGTTTGCGCAGGAAATTCTTCACGTGTTACATTTGGTAAAAACTTTACAGCATCAACAAAGATGGCGTGTCCACCAATTGGTTGCTGAATTGGAATTCCAAACTCAATTAATTTATTCCCTAAATATTCAATTTGTTTGATGCGCGATTGTAAATAAGAATATTCTGTCGATTCTTGTAAACCTTGTGCTAAAGCTGCTAAATCACGTCCAGCTAAACCGCCATAACTTAAATATCCTTCGTAAATAATTCCGAAATTTCCACAAATTTTATATAGCTCTTCATTATTCAGTGCAATAAATCCACCAATATTTACCAAACCATCTTTTTTCGCAGACATTGTCATTCCATCACCGTAAGAAAACATTTCTAAAACAATTTCTTTAATCGTTTTTGTCTTGAATTCTTCTTCTCTTTTTTTGATGAAATAAGCGTTTTCTGCAAAACGAGCGCCATCAAAAAAGATTGGAATTCCATATTGATTAGACAATTCACGAACTTGACGAATATTTTCGATTGATACAGGTTGGCCACCAGAAGAATTACATGTAACAGTGATTAATGTAAATGGAATTTGTTCTTTTCCGTATTCTTTGTAGACATTTTCTAACTTTTGTAAATCGATATTTCCTTTGAAAGGATGAATCAATTCGCTGTCAAAAGCCTCATCAATAGTACAATCAATTGCGTGTGCTTTTCTAAATTCGATGTGACCTTTTGTCGTATCAAAATGCGAATTTCCAGGAACAACATGACCTTCTTTTACAAGAGCTGAAAACAATACATTTTCCGCTGCACGACCTTGATGCGTAGGCAAAAGAAACTCAAATCCCGTGATGGTATTAATGGTTTCTTTCAGTTTTAAGAAAGATTGAGAACCAGCATAACTTTCGTCTCCAGTCATCATTGCAGACCACTGTTTGTCGGACATTGCTCCAGTTCCAGAATCAGTTAATAAATCAATAAATACTTTGTGGCTTTCTAGGTTAAATAGGTTGTAATCTTTTTCTTCGATCCACTTTTCACGTTCTTCTCGAGTAGATTGATAAATTTCTTCGACCATTTTTATGCGAAATGGTTCGGCAAAAGGTAATTCCATTTTTTGTGTTTAATGTAAAACTAAGAAACCTTTAGAATATTATCAATTATTAATTGGAATTCATAAAAAAATCCTCTATCAAAAAGATAAAGGATTAATAAAATTTCTATAGCTCGTTATTAATCAATAACAGGAACAGGTCTTTTATTCTCGTTGATTGCAACTAATGTAAAAGTTCCCGATATAGCTTTATCTCGCCCGTCTCTATACATACTTTCAATATAAACATCAATTTGTACATCCAAACTTGTGCGTCCTACGCGTACAACTTTTCCTACAAATTCAACAATTGTTCCAGCAGGGATAGAATGTTTAAAGTCTATTTTATCGCTACTAACTGTAACAATAGGTTTACGACAAAAACGAGTTGCTGTCATAAAAGCAATTTCATCCATTAAATACATTACTGATCCTCCAAACATTGTGTTGTGGTGATTTGTATCTCCAGGAAAAACAGCTTTGAAAATGCGAGTTTCAGAATTGATGATACGTTGTTCAATCAACTCTTCTCTTGGTGTTTTTTCCACTTCCATTATCATATATTTACACGTTACTTTTCTTAATTAATTTTTGAGTTGATAATGTTTTTTTGTGGTGGTTTGATGATTTCATAGAACATAATTTTACTTTTTTCGCGAAAGTTTTTGGTTAATTATTAACTCAATTTAGTGGCATTCTGACTTGTCAAAAATATTGATTTACAGTTGCGCGACAGTTCGTGATTTGCATACGATTCCCCATTAAGTTGAGCACGAATTTGATGCAAATATAAATTAGAAAAATGAAAATTAGCAGATTTATTGTCCCGAATTCGTAGGTATGGAATAATTCGTGTAAATTCATTTTTTCGAATTTTTAATGAAGTAAGAAATAAGAATGAAAATAAAACCAATCAAAGATTTAGTTCATAATCTATCAGAATGGAATGAATTAGTTTCTCAAACCAAAGATTTAACCGATAAAGTAGTTCAAGATGTTAATTTTTTGCATCAAGAAATCAATTGGGAAGAGTATAATTTATGTAATACATCGTTTTTGGGTTGTAAGTTTAAACAATATGAAGCAATCTATTTAATCGAAAAAGGAGCATTCGTTTATCCAAAATTTGAATCAGTTCCCTATAATCCATATCGTGGAAAATTGTATACTTGGCAAGAGTTGATGGAAGGTTATAATCCGGACAATGATGAAAGTATAGATCTTAAAATCTATAAACATTTCAAAAAACATAAATATAATCCGTCTGTTTCAGAAGCTTTGGCGCAACGTTTACACGATTTGTCAATTGATGATGGTTTGCGTCGAATTTTAGAATATGATGAAAACGGAATGACGAAGAAAAAAGTGATTGGTTTTATGGGTGGACATTCTACTGCGCGCAATTCTGAGTTTTATAATGAAACGGCGAAAGCAGCGAAATTGGCAACTGAAAAAGGTTATTTTGTTGTTTCTGGTGGAGGACCTGGAATTATGGAAGCAGCAAACTTAGGTGCTTATATGGCAAACTATGCAGATGAAGATTTGATGAATGCGATTAATATTTTAGCAGATTTAGATTTTATTGATGATCAAAGAACCGAATACTTGGCAAAAAATTATATGACTAATGCACAGAAGGTTTTAGAGATTTACCCAAATGGTGCAGAAAGTTTGGCTATTCCTACTTGGTTTTATGGTCACGAGCCAAGTAATTTATTTGCCACGAATATTGCGAAATATTTTTCTAATAGTATTCGTGAAGATATGTTGTTAACAATTAGCTTATTTGGTTTAGTTTATGCGCCTGGAAGTGCAGGAACGACACAAGAAATTTTTCAGGAAGCAGCTCAAAATCATTATGGAACTTCCGGATATTACAGTCCAATGATTTTTTTGAGTAAGAAAAGATATGTAGAAGATACAGCGATTTATTCGGTTTTGCATCAATTAGCAACAGGAAGACCATATAAAGAGTTATTATTTTTAACAGATAGTGCTGATTTAGCAATTGATTTTATCGAAAATCATCCACCAATCAAAGCGATTTAAAATTATTTTAGAAGATTATTAAAAATAAATTTAATTATTTAAAACTACATAAACCTCTTTAATAAAATGGTTTATGTGGTTTTTATTTGTTTTATGTCCGAATAAAATAAAATAATTTCGAAAAATGTTTGGTATTTTAAATAATGAACGTATATTTGCAGTCCAATAACGCGAGATGGAGCAGTAGGTAGCTCGTCGGGCTCATAACCCGAAGGTCACAGGTTCGAGTCCTGTTCTCGCTACTAAATCGCGAGGTGGAGCAGTAGGTAGCTCGTCGGGCTCATAACCCGAAGGTCATCGGTTCGAGTCCGGTCCTCGCTACTACAAAGAGAGTTTCTAATAAGAAGCTCTCTTTTTTTATTTATAATTTATTTAACGTATTTAAAATTTTCTAATAGCCAACTATAAGATTCAATTGCTTTTAAAACAACTTCGACTTCAATATGTTTGTTGTTAGTTCCATGAAAAATAGCATTTCTTTTACTAGAGATGTGGCTATATTTAGCTATAGTGTTTCTTTTTAAACTACTATCTAATATTTTATTATTAAATAGTTTATTAAGTTTTTTGTATACAGATGTATGTATTAAATATTCTGGAGGCCAAATTATACTTTTAAAGATTTCCTTGGAGTTATGTTTTATTAATTCTTGTTTTACTTTATCATAATAATTTTCACTAAAAAAAATGTCTTTCTTTAATTCTAATTCATTACATATTTCGTCAATTTTGTATTCGAAAAAAGCTTCGATACCTATATTCAGCCAAAATATACTTAAATGGGAATCTCCTAAGGATAAGTAGTCTTTTGCTAGAATTAAACATTTTTCATGCCATAGAACTTGATTCGTAAGATCTATATTTATCGTATCAATTGATTTATCAAAATTTTGAATTTTAAATCCCGTTTTAATAGGATAGTTTACCCATTGTATAATATGATTATTTGAGTTTAATTCAAAAGTTATGTTTTCAATATCGTTTGGAAAAGCTAGCCAATTTGTTAGGTGTTCATTATTTTTATTTCTTAATTGCCATGATATATTTGATATTGTTTCATATAAAAATTTAAAAATAAAGGGATTGTGTTTGTCGACTTCATCATATTCAGAATAAAGTTTTTCAGAAATCTTTAATAAATCTAGGTAGCCATAGATTTCAAATCTAATGTTGCAGATAGAATGTTGCCAACTTGAGTTCGAGTTTTGACTGATTACAGATTTTGAATCAGTTGTTATTGTATGAATGGTGTTGTTAAATAAAGGGGTTAATGTTATTTTAATTGATTTATTGTTATAAATTGTGTTAATAATAGTATTTTTTTTAACAGGAGATACAGGGATTGAGCATGTGGCAATTGTTATTATCCTATTTGTTTTGTAACCTTCTATTATGTTAGTTAATTTTTCATAATGTTCTAAATACTCAGCTCTTTTATCTTCACTTAAACAATGTTTTAATAGATCTATGTTGTTCAGTTCATCATAATATTTTTCTATTTTTATACTTTCATTTTTTTCAACTTTATTTAGTAATTGGAATATTAATTTGTCTATAAGTAATGTTAAAATGTTATTCATATAACCATTCTCTATTTTTATAAAAAGATTTAAATACTCTTCATAAATAAGTATATCATGTTTAGTATGGTATCTATCGCTAGGGGTAGAAAATCGGTTAAAAAGATGACAATTGTAATATAGAAATTTAGATAAAACTGGACGGGTTAATAGTTCTTTTAAATATTGTAAATTATCTTTTACAATAGGAAGATATTTTGAACTTTTTTCTTTAGAGAGATTCTCTTTATGGTTGTATGAGTTTATGTATTCAATTAATTCTTCTATTTTCATTTTAGTGTATTTGTATTCAAATCTACAAAATAATCACTTTAAACTCTTTTTGTGTTTAGAAACAAGGAAATAGAAATCTATAGCTTATTTTTGCATCATGAATGTAGAAGAATACAAAAAACAATATAAATCAGATCAAGCGGTTGGTGCAATTGCGATCGAAAATCGCTTAAAAGAAGTTTATGGGACTTTAGAGCCTCGTTTTTATTCGCCTCAAGTGATGTCTTTTCAAGGAGGTGATGATCCAATTGATGGCGTTGCGGTCTTTGATGTCAATGGTTATTATCATTTGGTGAGTTACGGAATGTCGCATTTATACTATTCTGAGGAAAGTGTAGGAGCGGATTTTAGTAAGTGGGGATTTGAGTTTTCTTTCCGTGTGAAACCT
This sequence comes from Empedobacter sp. UBA7252, assembly GCF_002472765.1. Classification (NCBI taxonomy): domain Bacteria; kingdom Pseudomonadati; phylum Bacteroidota; class Flavobacteriia; order Flavobacteriales; family Weeksellaceae; genus Empedobacter; species Empedobacter sp. UBA7252. The sequence continues at coordinate 56,058 of NZ_DKSQ01000058.1, read as the reverse complement.
GTTAAAGATGATAATGGTGAAGATCCTTTTTGGGTGGTTCAATTAATGAATAATTTGGGACGATTCGTGAACGAAACAAAAGTTTGGTTTGATGAGTACCAATTTTTACCCTTAGGAGGTCCAATTCGTACAGATTCGGAAACGGACATTGTTGGTTTGGCTTTTATCAAGGATGATGATTTAGATGAAATTGATACGCCGCATGGAAAAGTTACATTTATACAAATGATTGGTTTGAATTCGGAACAATTGAAAAGATTGGAAGATAATTCAACCAAAGAAGAAATAATGTCAGTGATAGCTGAAATAAAGTCAGTTAATCCAAAATTTGTGTGTGAATTATAGTAGAATTTCTAAAATAAAACATATTTGCGTTAACCTATTTCTTAAATTATGTTAAATGTAAAAAACAGATTGTCAGTATTTTAAACTTGGTATTTGTTTTGATTATATCTAAATGTTAGTAGCACTAACAGTAGAATAAATTTTTCATAGGTTAGGTTAATAATTAGTAAAGCTAATTATGAAGCACTTCTTCGGAAGTGCTTTTTTTAGTATATTTAAGAAGAAAAAATAAAGATGTTTAAAAATTTATTCAACCGAAATAAAAATCAATCAAATAACAAAGAAGAATCAAAAACGATGACTTTCGAAGAAATTATTAATTCAGATAAACCAGTTTTGTTAGATTTTTTTGCAACTTGGTGTGGTCCTTGTCAAATGATGGGTCCAGTTTTGCAACAAGTGAAAGAAGAATTGGGAGATGATGTCAAAATCCTAAAAGTGGATGTTGATAAATATCAAGATTTAGCTGCACGATATCAAGTGCAAGGAGTTCCGACTTTTGCCATTTTCAAAAATGGTGAATTATTATGGAAACAAAGTGGAGCACGACCAAAAGAACAATTGGTTACAGAAATCAAAAAATATATTTAAAAATAGGTTTGCTTTGCAACCAAAGTCGATTAAAAAATCCGCTCAATGAGCGGATTTTTTTGCTTATGTAAATTTACTTAAAATTAGGTTTTCTTTTCTCAACAAAAGCAGTTGTTCCTTCTTTGAAATCTTCTTCGTCAAATAAATTTCCGAAACTTTCAATTTCAACTTCAAAACCATTGTCTTTATCTGACGCATTAATCGCTCGAATCGCGTGACGAATCGCTACAGAAGAATTTTTTGAAATTTTAGTCGCAATTTCTTTTGCTCGATCAATTAATTCAGCTTGCTCAACAACTTCATTCACTAAACCAATTTCATACGCGCGTTCAGCTGTAAACATATCTGCTGTCATAATTGCCTGCATTGCACGACCTTTTCCAATTAATTTTGGCAAACGTTGCGTTCCTCCATAACCTGGAATCAAACCTAATGTAACCTCTGGTAATCCTAATTTTGCATTGGTTGATGCTATACGAAAATGAGACGCCATCGCTAATTCTAAACCACCTCCTAAAGCAAAACCATTCACTGCGGCGATTACAGGTTTTTTAGAATTTTCAATTTTATCAAAAACATTTTCTTGTCCTTTTGCAGCTAATTTTTCACCTTGACGACCATCAAAACTTGCAAATTCTTTGATATCAGCACCAGCAACGAAAGATTTTTCACCAGAACCTGTTAAAATAATTACTCGAATAGCGGGATCAGAATCTGCGTCTGTAAAAAAGTTTGAAATATCATCTAATAAATCTTTGTTCAATGCATTTAATGCTTGCGGACGATTTAAGGTAACTAATGCAATTTTATTTTCTACTTCAACAATCAGATTGTTATAATTATATTCCATTTTGTTTGTGTTTTTATTATTCACTCAAAAATATCAATTGTTCACTCAACTAAAAAATTTATCAAAAAATAATTTGTACAATTCAAAATCCTTCCTAAATTTGTCCCAATGAAAACATTATTTACAAATAACTGGTGGTGGAATATCGAACAACAAAACGTTGGTTCGTAAGACCTCTATGCAGTTATATGTAGAAAAGGCTTGTCGTAACCGACAAGCCTTTTTTTGTGCTCTAAACCTAAATATTTAACAAATGAATTTAACTTTTAACATACAGAAAGAAACTGTTTTAGCCGATTTAACAACTCCTGTTCAGCTTTATTTGAAATTGCGAGATATTTATCCGAATGCCTTATTATTAGAGAGTTCTGACTATCATTCTAAGACAGATGCTAACTCTTTTATTTGTCTAAATCCGATCGCAACTTTTAAGGTTACAAACGGAATTGTGAATGAAACGTATGCGAATGGAGAAACAAAAGAATATGCGTTGAATGGTCAAGAATTGACAGAGAAATTCAAAAAATTTACAAGTCAGTTTATGATTCAAAATGGAGAAGATTTACCTGTAAATGGTTTATTTGGATACATTGCGTGGGATGCGATTCCACATTTTGAAACAGTAAAATTTTCAGCAAAAGGAAACGAAGCAACGATTCCAGAATTTTCGTATTCGTTCTATCAAAATATTGTGGTGTTCAATCATTTTCACAATGAAATTCAATTCATCGAATTTCAAAATGATGAAATAGATTCTAAATTTTCTGAAATTAAAAGTGTTGTTCATAACAAATCAATTGTTGAATATCCATTTAATGTAGAAAGTGAAATTCAATCGAATTTAACAGATGATGAATTCAAAGAAATGGTGACAAAATGTAAACAATCTTGTTTCCGTGGAGATGTTTTCCAAATTGTTCCTTCTCGTCAATTCAAACAAAAATTTTCGGGTGACGAATTTAATGTTTACCGCATTTTACGCTCTGTAAATCCTTCGCCCTATTTGTTTTATTTCGATTACGGAAATTATAAAATCTTCGGATCTTCACCAGAAGCGCAAATTATCATTAATAATAATCATGCAGAAATTCATCCTATTGCAGGAACAGTTCGCAGAACTGGAAGTCCAACTTTGGACAAAGAATTGACCGAAAAATTAATTGCTGACCCAAAAGAAAATGAAGAGCATGTGATGTTGGTCGATTTGGCTCGCAATGATTTAAGTCGAAATTCTGCTGATGTAAAAGTCGCACAATACAAAGAAATTCAGTATTTCTCGCATGTGATTCACATGGTTTCAAAAGTAACTGCTCAATTGGATCCAAGCGTAAATACGATGAAAGTTTTTGCAGACTCTTTTCCGGCTGGAACACTTTCTGGCGCACCAAAATTCAAAGCAATGGAATTATTAGACGGTTACGAAAATCAAAATCGTGGCGTTTATGGTGGCGGAATTGGATATTTAGGATTCAACGGTGACATCAACATGGCGATTGCGATTCGTACGTTCGTCAGCAAACAAAATACCTTATATTTTCAGGCTGGTGCTGGAGTTGTTTCCAAATCGGTCGAAGAAAATGAATTACAAGAAGTCAATCATAAATTAGGAGCGCTTCGTCGCTCAATAGAAATCGCTCAAAACCTATAAACTATGAAAATTTTAGTTATCGATAATTACGATTCGTTCACCTATAATTTAGTGCATTCATTAAAGAAATTCGCCGATGATATTACCGTTGTTCGCAATGATGGAATTACTTTGGAAGATGTGAATAATTATGATAAAATATTACTTTCTCCAGGTCCAGGAGTTCCTGATGAAGCCAATTTATTGAAACCAATCATCGAGAAATATGCTTCAACAAAATCTATTTTTGGCGTTTGTTTAGGACAACAAGCAATTGGAGAAGTTTTTGGAGGGAAATTATTAAATACACAAGAAGTTTTTCACGGAGTTGAATCTAAAATTGAAGTAATAAAAGACGAAGTGTTATTCCAAAATTTACCAAAAAAATTAGAAGTTGGACGTTACCATTCTTGGGTAGTTTCAAATGAAGATTTTCCTGAAGAATTAGAAATTACAGCAGTTGGTCCAAAAGGAGAAGTGATGGCTTTACGTCACAAAACGTATGATGTTCGCGGTGTTCAGTTTCATCCAGAATCTATTTTAACACCACTTGGAGATGAGATGATTAAGAATTGGTTAGAAGCTTAAAACGATGAAAAAATTATTAAATTTATTATTCGAAAATTATACTTTGAGCGAAAATGAAGCCTATCAAATTATGGTGGAAATTTCGGAAGAAAAATATTCGGCTGTCGAATTAGCTTCATTTATGACCATTTTTAATATGCGTAACATTACGTTGGAAGAATTAAAAGGATATCGTCGAGCGTTGTTAGATTTATGCATCAAAGTTAATTTACCAAAGCAAGCGATTGATGTTGTAGGAACGGGCGGTGACGGAAAAGACACTTTTAATATTTCGACATTGAGTTGTTTTGTCTTGGCTGGAGCTGGAGAGAAAATTATTAAACAAGGAAATTACGGAACGTCGTCTGTAAGCGGTTCTTCGAATATGTTGGATAATTTTGGTTACGAATTTTCTGTTAATCAAGATAAATTAAAACGTGAGTTCGAAGAAGTTGGAATTACATTTTTACATGCGCCACTCTTTCATCCGGCTTTAGCGAAAGTTGCTCCGATTAGAAAAGGTTTGGCGATAAAAACATTTTTCAATTTAATGGGGCCTTTGGTGAATCCTGTTCAACCAGAATTTCAAAATTTAGGAACATATGATGTCAAAACTGCTCGATTATATCATTATGTGATGCAAAATTCGGGCGTGAAATATTCGATTTCGACTGCGTTGGCTGGTTATGATGAAGTTTCGTTGACATCGCCTACAAAAGTGTTCAATAATTCGGGGGAATTTGTTTTAGAAAGTAAAGATTTTGGTTTAAATATTCTTCAACCTGATGAGATAAAAGGAGGAAAATCAATCGAAGAAAATTCAAAAATATTTTTGAGCGTTTTAGAAGGAAATTCAACTAAAGCACAAAAAGAAGTTGTTTTAGCAAATGCTGCTTTAGCGCTTAAAACAATTTATCCAACCAAAGATTTAATCGAATGTGTAGCAATTGCGAACGAAAGTTTAGACAGTAAAAAAGCATTGAATGTATTCCAAAAATTAATGAAACCATGAAAACGATATTAGACGAAATTGTCGCGCAAAAACGTATTGAAATTTTAGAAAAACAGAAAACTCAATCAATAGAAAGTTTTAGAAATTCAGAAAATTTTTTGCTTCCTGTTAAATCTACAAAAGCTTCAATTTTAGATAAATTAAAATCTGGAATTATTGCAGAATTTAAGCGAAAATCACCATCGAAAGGTTTTATTAACAAAGACGCAAATGTAAAAGAAGTTGTTTCCGGTTACGAAAAGTTTGGTGCTTCTGTCGTTTCTGTTTTAACAGATGAGCAATTTTTTGGCGGAAGTTTTGATGATTTAAAACAAGCAAAAGAAGTGTTGAATATTCCTGTTTTGCGTAAAGATTTTATTGTTGATGAATTTCAAGTGTACGAAACAAAAGCGATTGGTGCAGATTTGATGTTATTAATTGCAGAATGTTTAACAAAAGACGAAGTCTATAATTTAGCTAAAACTGCTAAGGGAATTGGATTAGAAGTTTTATTGGAATTACATTCAGAAGATCAATTAGAAAAGGTAAATGAATTCATTGATTTGATTGGAATTAACAATCGTAATTTGAAAAATTTCGAAGTTGATATTGAAAAATCAAAACAAATCTTGAAACAATTACCAACCGATTTAATTAAAGTTGCGGAAAGTGGAATTTCTGATCCTAAAACAGTAAAAGAATTAAGACAAGCTGGATTTCAGGCATTTTTAATTGGTGAAAATTTTATGAAAGCAGATAATCCATCTCAAGCATTTGAGCAATTTGTAAAAGAATCAAAATGAAACGTTTTCAAGTAAAGGTTTGCGGAAATAATAACATCGAAAATTTTAAAGAAATTGCAGCAATCGAACCCGATTATGTAGGCTTTATTTTCTATCCAAAATCAAAAAGATTTGTAGAAGACGAATCTATTTTTGAAGTTTTTCCGAATGCAGAAAAAGTTGGCGTTTTCGTGAATGAATCAGTCGAGAAAATTCTCGAAAAAGTTGAAGAATATAAATTAGATGTTGTCCAATTACATGGTGATGAAACAGCTGACTTTTGTGAAGAATTAATCAATCAAAAACATCAACGATTATTAACTGATGAAAACTTTTTAGACTTTAAAATTTGGAAAGCCGTTGGCATAAAATCGATTGAAGATTTTCAACAATTAACCACTTATCAACAAGTTATTGATAGTTTTGTTTTCGATACAAAATCAAATAATTACGGAGGAACTGGAAAGAAATTTGATTGGCAATTGTTAACAAATTATCAGTTATCAATACCCTTTTTATTAAGTGGCGGAATAACACTTGAAGATGCATTTATCTTGAAAAATTTTCAGCATCCGAAATGTATTGGATTTGATATCAATAGTGGTTTTGAGTCAGCACCAGGAATAAAAAAAACTGACGAAGTAAAACAGTTTATCGATACAATTGATGGACGAATTGAACAAAATTAAAAAAGAAACAAAATGAAATACGAAGTTGACGAAAGAGGTTTTTATGGTGAATTTGGAGGAGCATTTATCCCAGAGTTATTACATCATAATTGTGAAGAATTATCTGAAGCTTTAGCACAATATATCGATACAGACGAATTCAAAAATGAATTTAATTTGTTATTAAAAGATTACGTTGGTCGACCAAGTCCATTGTATTTTGCACCAAATCTTTCAAAAAGATATAACACCAATATTTTATTAAAGCGTGAAGATTTGAATCATACAGGTGCACATAAAATCAATAATGCGATTGGTCAAGCTCTTTTAGCAAAACGAATGGGTAAAACCAAAATTATTGCCGAAACTGGTGCTGGACAACATGGTGTTGCAACTGCTACTGTTTGTGCGTTGATGGGATTAGAATGTATCGTTTTTATGGGAGAAATTGACATTGCTCGTCAAGCACCAAATGTTGCACGAATGAAAATGTTAGGTGCAGAAGTTATTCCAGCAACCTCAGGAAGTAAAACCTTGAAAGATGCAACAAATGAAGCGATTCGTTATTGGATCAATAATCCTGAAACTTTTTACATCATTGGTTCTGTAGTTGGTCCTCATCCTTATCCAGCAATGGTAACGAAATTCCAAGCGATTATTTCAGAAGAAATTAAAGCACAAATGAAAGAGAAATATGGGAAAGAAAATCCTGATTACGTGATTGCTTGTGTTGGTGGCGGAAGTAATGCTGCGGGAGCTTTTTATCATTTTTTAAATGATGATTCTGTCAAATTAATCGCGGTTGAAGCGGCAGGTTTGGGCGTAGAATCTGGAGAAACTGCTGCTACAACTATCAAAGGAACAGAAGGAATTATTCACGGAAGTCGAACATTATTGATGCAAGATAAAGATGGACAAATTGTTGAACCTTATTCAATTTCGGCTGGATTAGATTATCCTGGCGTTGGTCCTTTACATGCGCATTTGTTCAAAACTGGACGTGCTGAATTCTTAAATGCAACAGATGATGAAGCCTTGGAAGCTGCTTTTATGTTGACAAAAGAGGAAGGAATCATTCCTGCATTAGAATCTTCTCACGCTTTAGCTGCTTTAGAAAAAATTAATTTTAAACCGCAAGACATTGTGATTCTGAATCTTTCAGGAAGAGGAGATAAAGATTTAGAAACATATATGAAAGTTTCCGAAAAATATTCTTAAAAATATTTGGTTAATTTTCAAAAATCACCTTACATTTGCACCCACGATAATGAAATCTATCGGGGTGTAGCGTAGCCCGGTCATCGCGCCTGCTTTGGGAGCAGGAGGTCGCAGGTTCGAATCCTGCCACCCCGACAAAATTTTCATCCGAAAATAGAAAGATTTATCGTAAAAGAATGACCGAATCGGGGTGTAGCGTAGCCCGGTCATCGCGCCTGCTTTGGGAGCAGGAGGTCGCAGGTTCGAATCCTGCCACCCCGACAAAATTCAATGAATTTTTGGATCGGTCCAGTAGCTCAGCTGGATAGAGCAACTGCCTTCTAAGCAGTAGGTCTCAGGTTCGAATCCTGACTGGATCACACGTTTTATTAAAAACCAGGAGAGGTGCCAGAGCGGTAATGGAGCAGATTGCTAATCTGTCATCGGGAAACCGATGCCAGGGTTCGAGTCCCTGTCTCTCCGCATTTTTTTTGAATGACCGAATCGGGGTGTAGCGTAGCCCGGTCATCGCGCCTGCTTTGGGAGCAGGAGGTCGCAGGTTCGAATCCTGCCACCCCGACAAAAACCTTTGTATATTTGCAAAGGTTTTTTTTATACATTTATTTCATGAAATCTATCTTAGGTAATAAAGAATCTTTTGTCTCATACTCTGTCGCTTTTCTATTTATTTTAATCATGATTGGAACAGCAATGATTTATGATGATAAAGAAATTATTTTACCAGAAGTTGCTGCATTATCTGTCGGAATTTTAACGTTTCGAGAAAATAAATGGCTACAACGACCATTTCATATTTTTTTACTTCCATCCATAACTGCTATTTTAGGATTTGGGATTAATTTTTTACCGATTATATTATCATTCAAATTAGCATTGGTATTGGTTGCAATGTTAATTGTCCTGAAAATTTTTAAAAGTCAACTTGCGCCAGCATTAGCTACGGGATTATTACCAATTGTTACAAATACAGAATCTTTTGTATTTCTATATGCGATATTTCTATTTGTCTTTTTACTTTTTCTATCAATAAAAATATTCAAACTAAAACCAACTGAAAATGCGGTTCCAATGATTTATACAAGCCATAACAGATGGTTAATCGGATTATGTGTAGTTTGGTTTACAGCTTGTTATTTTAGCGGTTTTGCACATTTCTCTGCTATTCCACCTATTATCGTAATTTCTTTTGAATCTTTAAATAATCCAACATTAAAATTAACCGTACGTCTAAAACGTATTCTTGTAATGTTCATGGCTACAATGGCTGGTTGTTTAACAATGCATTATCTTGATAATTGGTTAATCATTGGCTTGATCGATTTGATTATCGTAATGTTTATTTTGAAATTAACAGATTTACGCTTACCTCCTGCTTTTGCAATGGTTATTTTACCAATGATTTTACCTTCTGACTCGATAAAATATTTACCTGTTGCAACATTAATCATGAGTATATTTTTTATGCTATCGATTTATATTATTCAGAAAGTTGCTTATCCAAAAGCGATTGATTTCAAATAAAAAAGTCATCCAAAATTGAATGACTTTATGACTATTTTAATATGTTTCTTCGATTGATTTTACCATATTATAAATGAACTCGTTGTAAGGTGTCGGAATATTATATTGTTTTCCTAAACTGATAATTTCGCCTGCAAATTCATCCACTTCCGAATATCGTTTTGCTTCGCGATCTTGTAACATCGAAGTTTTACCAAATTCATCCACAATTTTCATCGTAGATTTCATTCGATCCACTTCTTCTTGACCAATTGCAACTCCATGTGCATTCCCAACTGCAAGAACTTCATTAGAAATCATATCCATTAAAACCTCGAGATGTTGATTGGTACGAAATTGTCCATATGGAAACTCCAACAAAAACGTCAATTGATTTCCGACAACATTTACCAAATATTTCGCCCACTGCGCTTTCTGAATATCATCCGATAATTGATTTGGAATTTCAGCAACATTCATCAATTCATGTAAATCGACTAATTTATCATGATTAATTGAATCCATTTTCCCAAAAATAATTTTTCCTATACTCGAAAACGTCACGCGATTATCAACTTTTACAGCATCCATATATGCAACTGCATTCACCACACGATCCCATCCAAAATGATCTGCCAAAACACGTTCAGAAGAAATTCCGTTCATCAAACTTACAATCATTGTGTTTTCACCAACAAAAGGCTTCATATCTTCTATCGCTTGCTGTAAATGTGAACTTTTAACGACTAAAAATATATAATCTGGATAATTATTCTCCTCGATTTTTGTGACATAATTAAAATCATACGCTTTATCATTCACAAAAATTTGCGATTTTTCGTATCGATTTTTTCGCTCCTCATCTACAATTACACTTACAATTTCTGGATTATATTCATAAAAACTCGCTGCATATTTTGCTCCTAAAGCTCCCAATCCAAGAAAATAAATTGATTTCATTTTTTTGTTATTTAGAAGATAAATTTAAAATAAAATCTACAACATTTACGAATTAAAGTCTTTGAAAAAATTTAATATTTCGGTTATAATTAGTTTTGATAAACTTTTGACAATTCTTTTGGATTGAGATACAAATAATAAATCAAATTACGCAAATCATCAAGGTTTGAGCTAGAATCTACAGCTATTTCATTCTCTTTTTGAAAATTCTTTTTCAATACATCATACAATTGATTTATTTTCTTCCAATTATCTTTTGCAGCAATTTTTTCAACAGATTTATTATTCGCAGATTTCGCTAATTGTGAGGGCATTTTCTGAATCGCTTCAAATAAAACATATAGATTGTTGACATGATTGATATAATTGTATGTTTCATTTACGGCAAAATAATTCAGAAGAGTTTTCTCTTCATCCGAAATTTTCAAGCTTGAAATTAACATCATTTCCTCACCTAACCATTCATAAGCCGACAATCCAATTTGAGAAGCATTTGACGTCACAACCATTCTTGGAATTGGTTCTGCATTTGCAATTTTATTTAAAGTAAATCCTGTTTTTTGATTCAGAATATTCAATCGATTATTTGCAGGAGCAAGACATTCAAAGCATAATCGCAATTGTATCCTAACGCAATAATCTCTTCAAATTCAGAAAAAATATCGGCAGAAGTATCGTTGTTAAAACTCTCAAAATTTTGCAAACAATTATCTTGATATTTTTCTATAAAATCATTCATAGAAGAATAATCTTTTTTATCATCATCCCAAATAAGATTAAAATTATAAGCAAAAATATTCACAAATTGCATCGTTTTACTTTGAGGATTTTCATCAACAAATTTTTGATATACTTCTACTTTAGGAGATTCTATATCGTAATCATCCATCAACGCAATTAAAAATCGTTCATTGATTGGAGTTTTAGTTCCAAATTTCTTTCCAACTGACTTTTTAAATTTCTCTTTATAATCAACAAAATATGATTTTTGATTATCATTCACCACAAAATAAACTTCGAGTTCAGAAAGAAGCCCAACTTTTTTGCCTAATTCTATATTATTATCCAACATATATTTTTCGAAAGTAGAATAATCAATTCCTTTTTCTTTCGTTTTTTCTAAGATCGTTTCATCAGGATAAACTCTCGAACCAAAAGGTAAAGAATATAAAAAAGGTCCATCTGCAAAAAGTTGAACTGAGGTGAATAGAGTCAATAGAAAAGTAAAAAGTAGTTTTTTCATAAGGTTGATTTTTATATAATTAGAAATTTTATTGAATATTTTTTCAATTTTTAGATGATTTAACATGAATAAAATTTATTATTAAAGCATTTTCTTTATATTAATTCAAACAAGACAATTCTTCAAATTGTTCTTTTAGAAAATAGTTTTTACATATATTTAACAAATTAATACATCACACGTGAGTCAAATAAATAATACTGAAGAAAAAGAATTACAAAGAGGCCTTACTAACCGACATATTCAATTGATTGCTTTAGGTGGCGCGATTGGAACTGGTTTGTTTTTAGGAATTGGACCTGCTGCTGTTTTAGCTGGACCATCTGTTATTTTGGGATATGCAATTGCAGGAATTATAGCCTTTTTTATTATGCGCCAATTAGGAGAAATGGTTGTTAACGAGCCTGTTTCAGGAAGCTTTAGTCATTTTGCATATAAATATTGGGGATCTTTTGCTGGATTTGCTTCTGGTTGGAATTATTGGATTCTTTACGTTTTAGTAAGTATGTCCGAATTGACTGCAATCGGAATTTATGTACAATTTTGGTGGCCAGAAATTCCATTATGGGCGTCGAGTTTGTTCTTTTTTATTGTGATTAACGCATTGAATTTAGGCTCAGTAAAAATGTTTGGTGAAGCTGAATTTTGGTTTTCTATCATCAAAGTAATTGCCATTATTGCTATGATAATCTTCGGAGCTTACTTATTAATAAGCGGAACTGGAGGTGAACAAGCAACAATACAAAATCTTTGGAACAACGGAGGTTTTTTTCCAAAAGGTTGGTTATCTGGTAATAGCGAAGGCGGTTTTAGTGGATTATTCGCCGCAATGGCTCTTATTATGTTTTCTTTTGGAGGTTTAGAATTGATTGGCATCACAGCTGCTGAAGCTAAAAATCCAGAAAAAACAATTCCAAAAGCAACCAATCAAGTAATTTATAGAATTTTAATCTTCTATGTTGGAGCATTAATTATCTTATTTTCGTTAGCTCCTTGGGAAACGATTACGGATAAAAGTAGTCCTTTTGTAATGGTTTTTGAGAATTTGAATCATTTGAAACTAAATATTTTTGGTAACACAATTGATTTTTCAAGATTAATTGCCAATGCACTAAACATTATTGTTTTGACGGCTGCTTTATCAGTTTACAATAGCTCTGTTTACAGTAATAGTAGAATGTTATATGGTTTGGCAGAACAAGGAAATGCGCCTAAATTCTTAAAAAAATTAAACAAAAATCACGTCCCTGTTATGGCGATTTTAGTTTCATCTTTTTTCGCAGCAATTTGTATTTTAATTAATAAAATAATTCCAGAAGATGCATTTCATGTATTGATGTCTTTAGTGGTTTCTTCGTTGGTAATTAACTGGATTATGATTTCGATAACACATCTTAAATACCGAAAACAAAAGAATTTGGAGAATACAAAAACATTATTTCCATCTTTCTTGTATCCTATCAGTAATTATATTTGTCTAATTTTCTTATTTGGAATTTTAGTGATTATGTGGTTTACAGGACTTAAAATTTCAGTAGAATTAATTCCAGTTTGGTTGATCTTCCTTTACATCGCTTATCGAATTGTAAAAGAAAATAAAAAGACTAAGAATTCTTGATAAATTTTAATTTAAAATAGTTCATATAAAAGCTTCAAGATTACTTGAAGCTTTTTAATTTTACATCATGAAAAAAATAGTTGTTGGATTCATTTTGATGATGAGTTCTATTGTGTTTTCACAAGAAATTTATCAAGTTATAGCGCAAGAAGGATTGACAGTTAGAACAAGTCCGAATGGAAAACGAATTGGTAAAATTCCGTATGGATATCCTGTTAAAATTTCAGAAAAAGGTGAAGCGTTTGCAATTAAAGATAATGGGAAAGCAAAAAGTGGAAACTGGGTGAAATTAGATGTTAGCTCGTCTAAATTAATTTTGGATGAAGGAGTTAATGATTCTTCTGCTCAAGGCGATTTGTATGCGTTTAGTGGTTATTTAATCACACAACAAAATTTTGTCAATCAATTCGAAACAGAAATTTCTACGCACCCAGCTTTTAGCGAATTTTATTTAGCAACAGCTTACAAATGCTTCGCAATTAAAGGCGACTTTTTTGGTGACGGTGTGGTGGATTATTTATATAGAATGATTGATACAAAAGGAAATATCCGTTTATTTATTGTGAATAATATGAAAAAAGGAAGTCAAATTTATGGTTTGGGAGGAGCAAAAGATCCGTTCAAAATTACAAATTATGATTTCGGAACGTTGATGATGATTCCAAAAGGAACGCCACTTTATTCGAATTATAAAGATGGAGTGAAACGAAATTTAAATGGAGTTTCTAAAAATGAAATCGTAACTTTAGATTATGATGCGATTTATGTGCATCAAGATAACGCAAAAGAAGGCGGATTTATTTACCGAAAAGATGGTAAATGGAATTGGCTGAACCAAAAATAAAACTAAAATAATTATGCAAAATATAGAAGGTAAAGTAGCTTATATAACGGGGGGAACAAAAGGAATTGGATTAGGAATTGCAAAATCATTGGTAGAAAATGGTTTGAAAGTGGCAATTTCTGGACGAAACATTGATGATGTTGAAAAAGCTCGTCATTATTTAGGAAATCAAAATGTATTGGCTATTCAGTCGGATGTGAGACATTTCGAAGATGAACAAAATGCAATTGAGCAAATTATTTCTGCGTTTGGACGTTTGGATATTGTGATTGCAAATGCTGGTTTAGGAAAATTTGCGCCAGTTGATGAACTTTCTTTAGAAGATTGGAATGCGATGATTGATACTAACCTGACAGGAGTTTTTCATACAATAAAAGCGTCTGTTGAAGCACTAAAAGTTTCGAAAGGATATTATATTTCGATTGCTTCTTTGGCGGGAACAAATTTCTTTGCGAATGGAGCGGGTTACAATGCTTCGAAATTTGGCGTTGTCGGTTTTACCCAAGCAGCGATGTTAGATTTGAGAAATTATGATATCAAATGTACAACGATTATGCCTGGTTCTGTGACTTCAAACTTTAATGATCATGTGCCAAATTCGGAGGATGGATGGAAAATTCAGCCCGAAGATTTAGGACAAATGGTAGTTGATTTATTGAAAATGAATCCAAATGTTTTGCCAAGTAAAATAGAAGTTCGTCCTACGAAAACAAAATAATTTAAAGATCTCGATAAGAGATCTTTTTTTATGAAAAAAATATTTCGTAATTACCAATAGTTTACATAGTTTCGTGGAAAAATAAGAATACAATAAAGGTATTTTTTTAACGAGCACTTTTTAATGAATTTTAAAAAATCAGTCAATCATTTTCGTCGTACAATTATGCGTCGATTAACAGGAGGAATAGGTGATGGTAATTTGCCAAAGATAGACAAAGAAAAACCTCTTGAACTTAATAGAGTACTGATAAACAGACCCAATCAGCGTTTAGGAAATATTCTATTGATTACACCTTTGATTCAGGAAATTATCCGATATAATCCTGGTGTTAAAATTGACTTATTTGTAAAAGGTAAGGTTGCTCCGATTATTTTTGAGAACTATCCTCAAGTTGATCAAATTATTGAATTACCTAAAAAACCTTTCAAAGAATTGATTCAATACGCTAAAGTTTGGCTAAAAATCAAAAAAAAGAATTACGATTTAGTCATTAATGTTGATAAAAATTCATCTTCAGGACGACTTTCAACTTCTTTTGCGAATTCTAAGTATAAAATTTTTGGAAATGAATTTGAAATGAATTCGAATCAAGAAATTCATATTCATCAAGCGCAATATCCAGTTTATCTGTTTAGAAAATTCATAGAATTATTTAAAAATAAAGAAGGGAATTTAGATATTCCAACTCTAAATATTCAGCTAACAGAGAAAGAATCTTTGAAAGGAGTAGAAATGTTAAATGAATTGATTCAAGATCCTTCAAAGAGAACGTTGGCGTTTTTTACGTATGCAACAGGTGTAAAATGTTATGATGAGGAATGGTGGATAGAATTTTATAATTTATTTTATCCAAAATATTCGCAAGAATATAATCTAATTGAAATTTTACCTGTCGAAAATATTTCGATGTTAAATCATAGATTGCCTACTTATTATAGTAAAGATGTGAGAGAAATTGCAGCGGTGATGAAAAGTTGCGAATTTGTGATTGCAGCTGATTCTGGTATGATGCATTTGAGTTGTGCTGCGCCTACAAAAACAATTGGTTTGTTTAAAGATCAAAGCTTCTTAGAGCGTTATAAACCTTATGGAGTAGGAAATGCTGTGGTCTTGATTAATAATGAAGATAAGGGGATTCTTGTTCAAGAAATGGATAAATTATTGTTTAAAAAGCTGTTTTTATTATTAAATAAAATTTGTATCGATTTGATATGAAGTAAATTAACTTCTACAAAAATATTTTAATTTCGTTTGATTATTTCATAGCTTTGTCCTTTGAAATAATATAAAAATGTCAACAGAGTTTACAATTATCATCCCAATTTATAATGAGGAAGATAACTTGATAAGATTGGAAGAAACAATGAATCAATATCTGTCAAAGTCAATAAAACAGACTGAAATTTTATTGATTAATGATGGTTCTAAAGACAAAAGTTTGGCTCTTATGAAAGAGATTTGTAGTAGAAATCAAGCTTTTCATTATATTTCTTTTGACAAAAACTATGGTTTGTCTGCTGCTATAAAAGCTGGTTTTGACACAGTGAAATCTAAATGGGTTGGTTATATTGATGCAGATTTGCAGACAGATCCTGAAGATTTCAATAAATTATTAGCGTTAGCAGATCAATTTGATTTGGTGACTGGTGTTCGTGCAGATCGCAAAGATTCTTTCGTGAAAAATATGTCATCTAAAATTGCTAATTCTATTCGTAGAGCATTTACCAATGATGGAATGGATGATACGGGCTGTCCATTAAAAGTTATAGATGCTGAAAAAGCGAAAAAAATTCCGATGTTCAAAGGATTGCACCGATTTTTACCAGCTATGATTTTATTACAAAACGGAACGGTTACTCAAGTTCCTGTCAAACATTTTCCACGTATCGCAGGCGAATCAAAATTCAATCTATGGAACCGTTTATTAGGTCCTTTAATGGATTGTTTTGCATTTGTTTGGATGAAGAAAAAATATATCAATTATAAAATTCAAGAAGAAGCATAATGCCAAATTGGGTTATCATCAGTATTGGATTTCTTGCGCAAGCACTTTTTTCGAGTCGCCTTATTTTACAATGGATTGTTTCCGAAAAGAACAAGAAAGTTCTTACACCAAAATTATTTTGGGAAGTTAGCTTGTTTGCCTCTGTTTTGCTATTTTTATATGGTTATTTGCGTCATGATTTTTCAATTATGTTGGGACAAACATTGACGTACTATATCTATATCAGAAATATTCAACTTCAAAATCATTGGAAAGAATTTCCGAAAATAGTACGTATTTTTTTGTATATTTTTCCTGCATTTATTGTTTTATATGGTTTCAATAACGGAATTTTTGATGTAGATTTATTATTCAAAAACGATAAAATTCCGATGTGGCTTTTATCTTTAGGAGTCGTATCTCAGGTACTTTTTACATTTCGTTTCGTCTATCAATGGATTTATTCCGAACGAAAACACGAATCGCAATTACCAATGGGATTTTGGGTCATTAGTTTAACAGGATCATTGTTGATTTTAATTTACGCGATTATTCGAAAAGATCCCGTTTTATTTGTTGGTCATTTTATGGGATTTATCGTTTATGCTCGAAATATATTAATCAAACGAAAAGAGAAAAATGGTTCAGTGGATTAAGCAAAATTCAGTTTTATTTTTAATCATCGTAACAATTTTGATGTTGTTTGTTAATCTTGGCGTTTTACAAACCAACATTATGGAGGCTCGAAACATTATTTCGGCGCGAGAAATGGTACACGATGGAAATTGGATTTTTACCACGCTTAACGGTTTGCCTCGTTATGAAAAGCCACCTTTACCAACTTGGATTACAGCTGTTTTTGGAAGTTTTTTTGGTTTCGAAAATTTTTTTTGGCTACGCATTCCAGTTGTTCTAATTACCATTTTATTAGTCGTTTGGTTCTATAAAACATTAAAGCATTTCGATTTAACAAAACAACAAGTTGTTAATTCTTCATTGGTTTTAATCACTTCATTTTACGTGTTTTTCTCAGGGAGAGATAACAATTGGGACATGTACACGCATAGTTTTGTGATGGGAGCAATATTGTTTTTGGTGAAAGAATTTCAATCATCAAAATTTAATTTATTCAACTTTATTGCTGCATTTTTCTTGTTAGCTTGTTCGATAATGAGCAAAGGTCCAGTTTCGTTGTATGCGCTATTTTTACCGTTTTTAATTGCTTATTTTATTGTTTATAGATACAAATTAGGAAGAAATTTAGGAATCACAATTTTAACGATAATATTAGGTTGCGTTGTAGGATTTGCATGGATGATGTATGTGAAATATTTTGATCCAGAACATTTTTTAGCGGCATCTCAAAAGGAAGTAAACAATTGGCATAGCTATAATACTCGCCCAATTTATTATTATTGGAGCTTCTTTACGCAATCTGGTTTATGGACAATTCCTGCTTTGGTAAGTTTGATTTATCCTTATCTAAATAATAAAGTTGCAAATAAAAAAGCCTATCAATTTGCTTGGTTATGGACAATTTTATCAGTGGTTTTATTATCTGTAATTCCAGAAAAAAAATCAAGATATTTATTACCAGTTTTAATTCCTTTAGCGATGAATATTGGCTTTTATATCGAATATTTACGATTAGAATTCAAAAATTTATCAAATATAACTGAACGATATTTTACCAATTTTGCGTTTGGTTTATACGGAATAATAGGAATCGTAATTTCAGTTGGTGTTTTTATTTACACAAAAGATCGTTTGTCAGAATTTTTAGTTTGGTCGATTCCTTTTGCTATTGTTGGATTAATTTTAGGAATCTCAATTTTTAAAGGATTAAAGGTAAAATCATTCGAACAGATATTTTACTTAACTATTTTATTGATGTGCTCAGTTGTTGCGTTTGGATTTCCACTTTCCAAATTAACTTTTTCCGAAGAGTTATATTCTTCTGCCAAAAATCTAAAAAAATTAGAACAACATAATCAAATTAAAACATACGAATGGCAAAGTTTTGTTCCTGAAATAGTGTTGGATTATGGGACTTCAATTCCTGCAATTAACGATGGAAAGAAAACTATCTTTCCGAAAGAAGAGAAATTTGGAATGTTAGCAAGTCCGTCAGATTCTACTTTTTTTGCAGATCATTTCAATAATTATTCAATCAAAAAAATTGGTGTGGTTGATTTGAATCATTCTTCAAAAAATCAAAAAAATTATAACGATCGTATCAAAAGAAACTATTATTTGATTCAAAAAAAGTGATTAAATTTCGAATAAAATTTTTAGCTTAAATTTCCGTTATTCTAATAAAATCTTTTGCAGTTTCGGATTCTATTTTTTCTATGTTTTTGGTTAGTGAACAGTTTTGTTTTCGCTCAACATTTTGGGTGGAAAAATCCTAATTTTAGACAAGATTCTGTTCAACTTTCTGATACGATAAAGCTGCAAAATAAAGGAATTTTATCCGAAAAATTTCAAATTTTAGATTCAACAGGAAATCCAATTTCAAAAGAATTTTATACTATAAATTTCGAACGAAACGAAGTTTATTTCAATTCTTCAATCGCCAAACAAATGGTGAAAATTCAGTATTTTGTTAATCCAAAATTAGCCGAATCTGTTTTTTATGCCAAAAATCCGAATATCATTGTTAATGATGCAAAACCAGTTGATATTTTTCATCAAATAAAATCGAATTCAAAACAAGCGAACAAAGATGTTTTTGATGGTTTGAATAGCAAAGGATCAATGATTCGCGGTATTCGTTTTGGAAATAATCAAAGTGCTTCTGTGCAATCTTCGTTGGATTTGGAATTGTCAGGAAAATTATCAGATGATATTACGGTAAATGCGGCGATTTCGGATAATAATGTGCCAATAGAATCGGATGGATACACGCAAAATCTGCAAGAATTTGATAAAGTTTACATCGAATTAGCCAGTAAAAATTCGAAAATTCGAGCTGGTCATATTGATATTAATACGAATCAAGAACGAGATTTTTTCAATCCATTCAACCAAAAAGTAACAGGTTTACAGTTGTCAACTCAATTAAAAGGCGAAAAATCGTCGACCAATATTTTTGCTTCTGGAAGTATTACTCGAGGCGAATTTATGCGTGTTAATTTTATTGGACAAAACGGAAATCAAGGTCCTTACAGGCTTTCTGGAAAGAATAATGAATTGTATGTGATTATTATTTCGGGAAGTGAAAAAGTATATATTGATGGTGTTTTGTTGGAGCGTGGCGAGCAAAATGATTATGTAATTAATTACAATACGGGCGAAATTTCTTTCACTTCAAACCGATTGATTACCGCAAATACGCGCATTAATGTGGAGTATTTGTACAATTCTCGAAATTATTCACAAGTTTTACTTTATGGTGGAGCTGAATATGAGTCGGAACGAATGAAATTGTCAGGTTTTTTCTTTTCTCAAGGAGATTCGAAGAATAATTCACTTGGAAATGATTTGACAGATGCTGAAAAGCAAATTTTGGCAAATGCAGGGAATGATCCAGATAAAATGTACACAGTTTCAGCAGAGAAAACGACGTTTGATTCGAATAAAATCTTGTATCGAAAAGTAGATCAAAATGGATTAGATATCTTTGAATATTCGACAGATCCAAACGATGAATTGTATCAAGTGGCTTTCACGTATGTTGGCGCTAATCAAGGAAATTATCGACAAATAAATGCGAATCAAAATGGTAAAGTATTTCAATATAACGAAGCAATTGCAGGAGTTTTACAAGGAGATTATGAACCAATAAAGCAATTAATTTCGCCTAAAAAATTGCAGATTTATACCTTAAATGGTCAATATCAATTGAAAAACAATGGAAATATTGGCTTTAACTTAGGTTTGAGTAATTATGATCAAAATTTATTTTCATCGATTGATGATCAAAACAATTCTGGTTTAGCAACTCGTGTTTATGGTGAAAAAACATTTTCTTTCAAAAATTGGAAAATTACTCCTTATGCGGAAGGGAATTTTATCAACAAAAATTATAAAAGTGCAGAGCGTTTACGAGCTGTTGAATTTGCACGAGATTTTAATTTGAATCAAGAATTAAGTGGCGTAAATCAGAATTTTATCACAGCAAAAATCAATTCATCTTGGAAAGAAAAATTTAATGCACAATATAAATTCGATTATCTTGAAAATATTGGTTTGTACAAAGGTTTGAGAAATCAACTTGATGCAAATTATAAAACTGAAAAATACGAAATCGTTGCGCAAGCAAATATTTTATCAACAAAAGCAACGCTTCAAAATACCAATTTTGCGCGTTATATGGTAGATGGAAAACGAAAAATTGGAAATAAATTTTGGGTTGGAGCGAGAGTTTGGGGCGAGAATAATGACATGGATGATTTGACAAAAAATCAAAAATCAGATTTAAGTTTTAAATGGAATGAATTTCAGTTGAAAGGAGGTTTTGCAGATTCGCTTGGTCATAAAATCGATTTGACGGTTTATCAACGTCAAGATGATTCGGTTCGTTTTGAGACTTGGCAAAATATTCAACAAAGTAAAGGAGCTATTTTTAATTCAACTTTAATTCAAAAACAAAATCATCAATTAAGTTTAAATTTTCATTATCGACGAGTTAATTATAAATTTTTAGATGCGCCGAACGAAGATTTTATGACAGGAAGCGTAAAATGGTACAAAGCTTTTTTCAATCAAGGTTTACAATTAAATGTAGATTATGAAGTGGCTAGCGGTGTGGAACCGCAGCGTGAATTTCAGTATGTAAAAGTTTCGGATGGAATGGGAATTTACAAATGGACGGATTATAACGGCGATGGAATTGAGCAAATTGATGAGTTTGAAGTGGCAGAATTTATCGACCAAGCAAATTATATTCGCGTGTATACGAATACAATCGAGTATTTGAAAACGAATAAAAATCAATTCAATTTTACGTTGCGTTTTCGTCCAAAACAAGTTTTTGATACCGAAAATGAATTCTGGAATCGTTGGATGTTTCAGCAAAATATCTCGGCAAGTAACTCGTTGCGCAAAGAAGGAACGACATTAGAATGGAATCCTTTTACCAATTCGGCTCAAATTTTGGGTAAAACAAGAAGTATTCGTTCGTCGATTTTCTTTAATCAAGGAACACAATATAAATGGTCGTCAAATTTTATTTACAATCAACAAGAATCTCAAACATATGTTTACACAGGTTCTGAATACCGTGATTCAGACAGTTATTTGTTGCAAGCGCGTTATAAGATTTTGCAAAATTTAATCGCAAGTTTAGATACTGAATATATGGTGATTAACAGCGATTCTGAATTATTTTTGAGTAGACGATATAAGTTAAATAATCTTCGTTTATCACCAAAAATTACGTATCAAACAGAAAAAAATCTTGTTGCGTCGTTGTTTTATAATTATCAAAATAAGAAGAATGTTTCGGGTGAAGAGCAATTAAATCAGTCGGATTTGGGAACAGAAATTCAATGGAACGGTTCGGATAAAATGAGTTTGTTGGGAAGTTTTAGTTTTATCAACAATAAATTTATCGGAAACCAAGAATCTGTTGTTGGAAATCAAATGATGGAAGGTTTGCGCGCTGGAAATAATTTTGTTTGGCAGTTGCAAATCCAACGGCAAATCACAAGTTTTTTGCAATTGAATATTTCGTATGATGGACGAAAAACCGAAGAAAATAAGCCAATACATACGGGAAGTGTGCAAGTGCAAGCGAGGTTTTAAATAATAAAAGACGATTTTATAAAATCGTCTTTTATTATTATTTTTACATTCTATTTACTTCATCTTGATTTCCAGTTTCGCGATTTTTTACTGATAATTTATTACTTCCGAATTTATAATTCAATCCAATTCTTATGCTTTGAGTATCCCATACATTCGCAAAAGTTTGTACGATTCCATTGTTATTTTGTGATAAATATTCTTGCGCTTTGAAAATATCTGTTGCATTCAAACTCAATTCTAATTTTTTATCTAACATCAAATATTTGAACGAAAGATTGAAACGAGCATAAGGTTTTAGTTTATAATTTTGGAAAGTTTCTCCAAAATTTTGAAAATAAATCAAGTTAATAAACATCGTTTTTTGTTGATTAAGCGTAAAATCATTTGTCGAAAATAATGAACTCGACCAACCTTTGAATCGCTTAGAAGAAATTGCAACATTTGCGCTCGAATAAGAAACTTCAAAAGTAGTAACGCTTGACCACCATTTTGTAGGATTTATCGTCATATTTTGGCTCAAACCAAAGCTATCCGAATCTACAAAATTCATCCAAACAAAAGTATTATGTTTTGTGTTCTCATCAATGATTGAAGCTTGATTGACACCATCTCTCAAACTTGAATAATAAAGTCGAGTATCAAATTTTTTGTAAGTAAAAGTAAGTTCTAAATTGTGTGTAAAAGCTGGTTTCAAAAAAGGATTTCCTTCGTTGTAAACATATTCGTTTTGTATCATTCGAAAAGGATTTAAACTTTCGTAATTTGGACGATTGATACGACGCGAATAATTAATTCCTAAACTTTTACTTTTATCAAAAGTATGCAACAAATAAAATGACGGAAACAGTTTGATATAATCTGTTTTATTCGTTTGATTATTTTCTCTCGAAAAACCTTCTGTTTGTGTTGCTTCTAATCTCAAACCAGCTTGCATCTGCCATTTTTCTCCAAACTTTTTACTTCCGTTCAAATAAATTGCTTCGTTATTTTCTTTGTATTTGAAAAGATTCGACAAATTTTCATCAAATGTATAGTTGTAATTTTCGTCTGCTTTATATGCTTCAACCAAATTATTTGATTTTGATTGCGAAAATTTAGCCCCAAAACTCCAATTGAAATTTGTTAAAGGAAGTTCTACATCAATTTTAGATGAAAAATTCTCAATACGATTGTTTAAATTACTTTTTCCACCAAAAAAAGAATCTTCTATTAACTGATTATTTTTGTAAGAATTGGTTGCATAAGTTCTATTCATAGGAGATGAATAATTGGCGTAATCGGCATCAAATGAAATCTTTTTACCTAATGAATCAAGTGCAAATTCAGAATAAAGATTGACCAAAGATTGATTCGTCTTACCATTTTCGAATGAATTTCCTTTATTTGTTTGATAAACTTCGTTCGTTAAATTCTTGAAAAACATTTCTTGTGGATTTTCTGAATTATATTTCGAATTGTTGAATGAAAATTTAGAACCAATTGTCCATTTATCGGTTAATTTATAATCAACAGAGAATCGTCCTCCTAGATATTTGTTGATATAATCTGTGTAAGAAATGTTGTGTCTGCGCGCATCAGAGAAAAATAATTCGTTGTTCCATGTTCTCAGAAATCTTCTATCTCCAGCATTCAACGAAGTCTGAACTGTCCATTTATCTTTTTGTAAATTGTAAGCTGCATTGTAGCGCTCTGTGTTTCTTTTACTTCGCGTATATGATGCTCCAATAGTGGAATTCCAGCTATTATTTTTTATTTTTTTTGTTACAATATTTATAATTCCACTATTTCCTTCTGCTTCATATTTTGCAGGCGGAGTCGTGATGACTTCAATTTTTGAAATATCAGAAGCGCTAATACTTTCCAAATAATTAATCAAATCCGTTTGTGACATATAAGTTGGTTTGTCATCAATCAAAACCATTACAGAATTTTTTCCAGAAACCGCAATATTATCATTTGTTACATTCAAACCAGGAGTGACGCGCAAAACATCCATTGCAGTTCCGCCAGCCGCTGAAGTAGAATTTTCTACATTGAAAACAAACCGATCGATTTTTCGTTCCATGATTTTCTTTTCTGCTCCAACGACAACTTCTTTCAAGTTTGTAGATGTTTTAATTTCAATCTTTCCTAAATCGATAGAATTATTCAATTGAATATCTTTCTGAAAAACAATTTCTTCAAAATAGTTGATTTCAAATTTGTACGTATTTTTCTTTGCTTCAATAGCGAATTTTCCAAGTTCATCTGTTGTTAAATTGATAATTGTGTCTTGATTAGATAAGGTAATGTCAACATAAGGAAGCGCTTTATTTTGCTCCATAACTTCGCCTGTTAGTGTATAGTTTTGAGCAAATAGAAAACTAGCGCTAAATAAAATGATAAGTTGAATAAATGTTTTCATGTTGAATTAATTTTAAACAAATATTCTCCAAATCGATTCTTTTTGAACTTTAAAATCGACAAACCCTACTATATTATCGACGAATTTGATTAAAACCAAAAACCTCGAGAATCTCTTGAGGTTTTTGATTTAATTTATTTTTCCTTCATAATAAACAGGATTTCCTTTTTCATCGAAACCAATTATAGTTAATTGATAATCTTTTGGTTTATCGTTGTTGAAATATTCTATTTCTGTGTCTTCTCCTGGAGCTGTATACAAATTAGGATTCCAAAATAAAGTACTTCTTATATCGTTTGGAACATCGTTGTAAAGCGACTCTTAATCATCATTGCTAAAATATGGCAGAGATTGATTGTAGCCACCAATCTGAATTAAATTATTTGGTAACATCGGCGTGTTATCAACTGGCGCATCACTTCCTCGTTTAGAGTAAATTGCAATTGCATTACCAAGTAAACCAGCGCCTTTGAAAATTTTTACCATCGCAATATCTCTAGGATTAATACTAGTTAAATTATCTGAAGTCATTTTCATTTCGTTCCAATAAATTGCAACTTCAGAATTTCTAATTTTTGGAACTCCGTTAGAAACCGTTAATCCTGCAACTCGTCCAGCTAAAAAGTCCATAATATTTGTATAACCTTCTATTGGCTGAGATTCGTTTACGAAATCTATCACAGTTTCGTTTATGTTATTGAACATTCCGCTACTTAATTCATTGTTCAGCTTCTCAGTTTTCGATTTTTTATCCGCTTTTACAACAACTTCTTTCAGACGAATACTTTTATCATTGATGATTTTGATGTTCTGTTTATACGTATTCTGCTTCTCGACTTCTTCTTTATTCGTAATTTCTTCTAATAAATAAGGCGTTGCAGGCAATTTGGATTTATAACTTGTACTTTTATAATTTGGCACAACAGATAAAGTTAAAGTTCCGTTGTTGGCAGATTTTCCATTTTCCGAATTCAAGAAATAATTCATCGCCATTGGCCCATAATAAAACAAATTATTCATCTCGAAGTTTCCTTCATAATCAGTATCAAGCGTTGCAAATTCTTTTCCATTATTCTGCATTTTATAAATAATACTCAACGAAGCATTGCTCAATTCTCTCCCGTTATTATATGCTTTCACTTTGTAGGAAAGATATCTACGATCGTTGTCAATAGTAGGTTTTACGATATTTCCAACCACTAAATCTTCCCAATTAAATCTTTTCCATTTTTCTGTTATTAAAAGCGCATCCAGATTTTCTGAGAATTCATTATTTTTAAAATATTGTGTAGGATGATTAATTTTCGAACTAAAATCTCGCGTCAATAACATTGCAGAAATTAAATTGTCTTCATCATTATTTTTTTGATCTTTGATAACAGCCGAAAAATTAATTTCTTCAGGATATTTTACCTTAATTGTGTTTAATTCTCGTGGATTAGCCGTTGTTTCGAAAGAAATTTCAGGTTTTTTGTACGATTCTTTTGGATTGATAAATATCAAACGATGAGCAACCTGAATATCATTTGCATCAAAAATGGCAATGTTCAAAATACCTTTGTCATTGTCTAAAACCTCTTTTGGAACATAAGATGAAACCGATTCCACACTTTTCACAATTTGAGAACTCATTACAAGTTCATTATTAATTGTTCCAATAATTTTATGATTCAATAAAGGGTTTTCTTGATTGATACTTTTTAATTGGATCACAATGTCTTTGCTATTTCGAACAACTTTCATCAGAATCCCATTTTTTTTAGCTTCAGGTAAATCAATAATTTGTTGATTTCCTTTTTCGTCATTTAATTGTACTTGATAAGATTTGCCTTCTTCTGCTCTCAACGCAAAAGTCGCAACGTTTTCATCTAGATTATCAAATGTTGTAATTTTATTGGTAGGATTATTTTTCTCGAATACAAAACCATTCCATTTTTTTGGTAAATCTCCGTCCGATTTTAATCTTACAGCAAATTTAGTTGTCTGATTTTGAATGAAATTTCCACCTTCAGCAAAAGCTTTTGCATTCCATTTTAAATTTGGATTTGGAACAAGTTTTAATTTAGAATTTGGATTATAAATCTTGACTTGATTGATATGTTGAAATTCTTCTGAGAAGAAAGTCATGTACGTTGTGTAGGCTCTTACAAAGTAAATTCCTTCTTCGTTTTCGTTTTTGGTATTCAGTGTTCCGTCACTTTCACCGTTCACAATCGGAACCAATTTTCGGTCGATTAATTTTTTGTCTTTATCGTATAATTCAACAATAAGATTTGTAGAAATTAAGCTTGGTTTGTAGCCATTTAATGTATAAGCTTTGAACCAAATATTATCTCCAGCAATGTAATCTTCCTTATCAAATAATAAATAAACTTTTTCTTGAGCGTAATTTGTATCCAGACTTTTTATAGCCGTTTCCAATTTTGATTGCGCAAAAGTTGTAATCGAGCAAAAGTATAATGCGAGTAAATAAATATATTTCATGCGAGAATGATTAATCTAATAGAATGAATTTGAATTCTTAAAATTATCATTATTTAGATGATTTTCATTCATACTTTTTATTAAAATTTATCATAACTTTTGATTGAATGACGATTTTTTTCTCGAATAATGTTAATTTTTGTTAATGAATTTAATTAAAAGACTTTAACAAAAAAACCTCGAGAATTTCTCGAGGTTTTGATTTATAAAGAAATGTTGTTGGATTAAATTCCGTCAACAATTGCATTTAATGTTGCAGATGGACGCATTGCAGCAGTTGTTTTAGCAAAATCTGCTTTGTAGTAACCACCAATATCTTGAGGTTTACCTTGTGCACCAATTAACTCTTCGTTAATTTTTGTTTCGTTTTCTTCCATAGCTTTTGCAACAGGAGCAAATTTAGCAGCTAAATCAGCATCTTTTGTTTGATTTGCTAATGCTTCTGCCCAGTACATTGCTAAGTAAAAGTGAGAACCACGGTTATCGATAGTTCCTAATTTACGACCTGGAGATTTGTCAGTTGCTAAGAATTTAGCATTTGCTTCGTCTAAAGCATCAGCTAAAGTTTGAGCTTTTGCATTTCCTTGTGTTTGAGAAACGTGCTCTAAAGAAGCTTGTAATGCTAAGAATTCACCTAAAGAATCCCAACGTAAGTAACCTTCTTCTACGAATTGTTCGATGTGTTTTGGAGCAGATCCTCCCGCACCAGTTTCGAATAATCCACCTCCGTTCATTAATGGAACGATAGATAGCATTTTAGCAGAAGTTCCTAATTCTAAAATTGGGAATAAATCTGTTAAGTAGTCACGTAAAACGTTACCAGAAACAGAAATAGTATCTTTTCCTTCTCTTGCACGGCTTAAAGTTTCTTTCATCGCGTCTTTAACGTCCATGATACGAATATCTAAACCTGTTGTATCGTGATCAGCTAAGTATTTTTCAACTTTTTTGATGATTTGTTGATCGTGAGCTCTTCCTTTATCTAACCAGAAAATTGCTGGAGTATCAGATAAACGAGATCTGTTAACCGCTAATTTAACCCAGTCTTGAATAGGAGCGTCTTTCGTTTGAGACATTCTGAAAATATCAGAAGTTTCAACTTTTTGCTCTAATAAAGTGTTTCCGTTTGCGTCTTCAACTTTGATTGTTCCGTTTGCAGGAGCTTGGAAAGTTTTGTCGTGAGAACCATATTCTTCCGCTTTTTGAGCCATTAATCCAACATTAGGAACAGAACCCATTGTTGTAGGATCTAACGCTCCATTTGCTTTCATATCGTCTACAACAGCTTCGTAGAAACCAGCATAAGAACGGTCTGGGATGATCGCTACAGTATCTTCTTCAGCGCCATCTTTGTTCCACATTTTACCTCCGTTTCTTACCAATGCAGCCATAGAAGCATCAACAATAATATCAGAAGGAACGTGGAAGTTCGTAATTCCTTTATCAGAATTAACCATTGCTACACGTGGTCCGTTTGCTAAATCAGCTTCAATTGCAGCTTTGATTTCTGCTTCTTGAGGTTGACCTTTTATTTTTTCGAATAAATCTGCTAAACCATTGTTAGGATTAATATCTAATGCTTTGAAAGTATCAGCATATTTTACAAAAACATCTTTGAAGAAAGTTTCAACGATTGCTCCAAAAATAACAGGATCAGAAACTTTCATCATTGTTGCTTTTAAGTGAGCAGACAATAATACGTTTTTATCTTTTGCTTCTTGAATCGCTTCTTGAACAAATGATTTTAAAGAGTTTAAGTTCATTACAGAAGAATCAATTACTTCTCCAGCTTTTAGAGGCGCTGCTGATTTTAATTCTTGTACAGAACCATCTTCTCCGTAAAATTTGATTGTATATTCAGTTGCGTTTTCTAACGTAGTAGAATTTTCAGTACCGTAGAAATCACCAGATTTCATGTAAGCAACTTCTGTTTTGCTATCTGTAGCCCAAGCTCCCATTTTGTGAGGATTTGCTTTTGCATAGTTTTTAACAGCTTTAGGCGCACGACGGTCAGAGTTTCCTTCACGTAAAACTGGGTTTACAGCAGAACCTAAAACTTTTCCGTATCTAGCTTTGATTGCTTTTTCATCTTCATTTTTTGGTTCAGCTGGATAATTTGGTACAGCAAAACCTTTCGCTTGCAATTCTGCAATCGCTTCGTCTAATTGAGGAACAGAAGCCGAAATATTAGGTAACTTAATGATATTTGCTTCCGGAGTAGTCGCCAAAGCTCCTAATTCTGCTAAAGCATCAGGAATTCTTTGTTCTTCTTTTAAGAATTCTGGGAAGTTAGCTAAAATACGTCCAGCTAAAGAAATATCTGGAACTTCGATGGTAATATCAGCTGTTTTCGTGAATCCTTGTACAATTGGCAAAAATGAGTGAGTTGCCAACATCGGAGCTTCATCCGTAAGTGTGTAATGAATTTTTGACATTATGTTTTAAATTTTTTTGAGACTATTTTAATAATAGTCAATTAAAAATACATCTTTTCAATTTTGAATGCAGATACTGCAAACTTTGCAAATATACAATATTTAACAGATTAAGTTGACCATAAATCAATCATTTACACTAATTTTAGTATAATATTTAACATGATTTTTGATAGGTCGTCAAGTTGATAATTTATTGAAAGAAAATTGTTCAAGTTGATAATTTTTGATTGATTTTTTTTTCAACTTCATGTATAAGTTCACTTTTGAAAGAGCTGTCTATTTAATTCTTTTTAAGAAACCAATTTTTATACACTTAGTTTCTTTCTTAATTTTGCATAAAAACAATTCTTTTGAAACAAAATCTAGTGACAATCGCATTTTATAATGTCGAAAATTTTTATTCTAAATCATCAGACAAATCTTTTTTGCCAAGTAATTTTATCAAATGGAAAGATAATCGTTACGATACAAAGGTGAATAAGATTGCATTTTGCATCTCTAAAATTGGCAAATTAGAAACAAATGAGTTGCCATATTTGGTTGGTTTGGCTGAGGTTGAAAATGAAGAGGTTTTGCAAGATTTGATTCAAAATGATTTTTTGAAAGATGGCGATTATAAAACACTTTTATATGAATCATTAGACGAACGAAAAATAAATGTTGGATTAATTTATCGTCAACAATTTTTTGAAGTTCTAGAAAGCGAACCAATTAGATTTATCTTTAAAGATCAATATGATACAAAATCTTACACACGGGATATTTTGTATGTAAAAGGAATTTTAGTTGGCGAAATTATTCATCTTTTTATTGTTCATTTACCTTCTAAAATTGATAAAGAAGTCAATCAATTAAAACGTCAACATATTTTTAAAACGATTCGAAAAAGAATTAACGATTTGTTAACCGAAAATTATTCGGCAAAAATTGTTGTGATGGGAGATTTTAATGATGCTCCAACAAATTCTGACTTAATTGATGAATTGGATACACGTTCTAAACAAGAAGAGATAAACAGAAACGAATTATTCAATCCAATGGTCAGTCTACAATCCTATAAAAGAGGTTCGATGATTTTTAAAAAACAATGGATGTTGTTTGATCAACAGCTTTTTTCGAAAGGATTTTTTACTTCTCACACAAATTTAGAATATATAAAAACAGATATTTTTGATGCTGATTTTTTGAAGAATACAGGCGGAAAATCTACAGGTTTGCCATTCAGAACTTTTGTTGGCGGAAAATATTTCGGTGGATATAGCGACCATTTTCCCGTTTATACCATTTTAAAATATTAAATTTGTAGCGGTATAATTTTAAGAATAGGTGAGAATCCACGAAAATGGTCAGGTTGAGATTGACGGAATCGATAAGTTGATTCTGAATGCCTTTATGGACAATGCTAATATACCTGTTTCGCAATTAGCAAAAGAATTAGGTATATCAAATACGGCTGTTCATCAACGTATCAAGAAATTAGAAGCTTCTGGAGTGATTGATTCGACAAAAGTAATTGTAAATCCTTCAATTTTAGGTTATTCAACGATGTCATTTGTTGGTGTTTTTATGGACAAACCTTCTTCTTATAAATTAGTTGTGAAAGCTTTGGAAGAGATTCCAGAAGTAGTGGAAGCTCATTTTACAACGGGAAATTACGGGATTTTCCTTAAAATTTTGAGTCGTGATAATCTACATTTAATGAATGTGTTGAACAAAAAAATTCAGCAAATTGATGGCGTTACACGTACAGAAACTATAATTTCGTTGGAGCAACCAATAGATAGACAAATAAAACTTTAATATACAAAGATGAATATTAATCAATATTTAGACTCGACGTATCTTAAAACACCTGAACAAGCAGGTATTTCGAATTCTGATACATTAGAGATGGTGCATAAGTTAGCACAAGAAGCTATTGATAATGATATCTATGCAGTAATGATTCGTCCTGATTATGTGAGATCAGTTCGTGAATTATTGGATGAGAAAAAATCGAATGTTGTTTTGGGAACTGTAATTGGTTTTCCTGAAGGGACTTACGATTTGAATGAAAAGTTGAGAGAAGCGCAAAAAGCAATTGCTGATGGAGCCGATGAATTAGATTTTGTAGTAAACTACGAAGCGTTCAAAAAAGGTGATAGCGATAAAGTAAAAGAAGAAGTAGAAGCTGCAACATTAGTCGCATTGCGTGAAGGTAAAGTTGTAAAATGGATTATCGAAACTGCTGCTTTAACAGATGAACAGATTGTTGCTATAACACAATTAATTCGTGATACTGTTTTAGAAAAAGCAGGTGAAGTAAAAGCATCAAAAGTTTTTGTAAAATCTTCTACAGGTTTTTATAAAACTGAAAATGGAGAACCAAATGGAGCAAATGAGCATGTTATTAAATTGATGCTTGAAAATTCAGGTTCGCTTCCAGTGAAAGCTTCTGGTGGAGTTCGCACAACAGAAGAAGCTGAAAAAATGATCGCTTTAGGCGTGAAAAGAATTGGAACATCTTCTGCATTGGCGATTGTAAAAGGAGAGCAAGGAGCAGACGGTTATTAGAAAATTTCTACATTAAAATACGTTTTAAAAGTCTCAATATTTATTGAGACTTTTTTTTATTCATTAAAAATAAGCTTTCTTTTTTAGTTAATTTTTTAAAATACTTAAATAGCATATTGTATTTTATTATTTTTGGAGCACTAAAATTATAACTTGATTTATATCAAGTAATTTGGTTAAAAATGGTCCTAATTTTGCATTGATAACACTGATAAAATAGTATAGACGTATGTTGTGGAATAATCGTAAAGTTTATAATAATTTGGTTTTTGATGTAGGTATAACTGCATTTGAATTGAATGATATCCTACATACAGAAAAATTGAGAAAAGAGTTATCTGTTGATGAGTATTTTGGAATAATCTGGTCTGGTTCTAAAAAATTTGTTCATAAAATAAATGGAAAAGAATATTCGATTCCCAAAAATCATTTTCTTTTTATAGCTCCCAATATCTCTCAAGATTTTTTGAAACAAACTACTCGTACTGATGCTTATTATATTGTTTTTAAACAAGAATTTTATTCGAAATCAATCGAAGAAAACTTGAAGTTAGAAAATTCTACACTTTTTTCGCGAGATATTATAAATATTGTTGAGAATACAATTTGTTCTGCGCCAATTTTTGAGGCTAATTATTTGCAATATTTCATTACTGCATTCGAAAATGAATTAGATATGAAGCTTGCTCATAATCTTTTGGAACGTATTATTATCAATGGTCAAATGGAAACATTTGATATGCAAAGCCAATTTATACAAAATGATTTTGATGTAGAACTTGCGACAAAATTCAAAAAACTTTTGCAAGAAAATGTCAAGGAAAATAAACAAGTATCTTTTTACAGTGATAAACTTTTTATTACAAAAAGAAGGTTAGATAAAGCAACTCAAATCGTTTTTGGAAAAACAGCAAAAGAAATGATTGTTGAAGAATTGATGAAAAATGCAAAGATTTTATTAGTCAACTCAAAAATGTCAATAAAAGACATTGCGCTGGAACTCAATTTCCTTCAAGAAACCAATTTTACTGCGTTTTTCAAGAAAAACACGGGGATTTCTCCGACTAAATTCAGACAAAGCACTCCGAATTAAATAGTTAGAAATGTCGTTTTTCATCATCTTTTGGTATGATTTAATCTTTTAAGAATAAAAAACAACTTCTACATTTGCAATCGCATTTGAGAATAACCAATCTTAAATATACAAACTACCAGATTGTTTAACAAATATTTTTTAATAAATTTTTAACAAATTATAAAATCATGAAAAAATTAGCATTTTTTTTAACAATTTTCTGTGGATTAGTTTCTGGAATGGCTTTAGCTCAAAAAACAGCTTCAGCAACATTGAATGTAAAATTATACCCAATTCAAACAATTTTAATTGAAGGTGAAAATATAGTTAACTTAGAGTATAAATCTGAAAAAGATTATTTAAATGGAGTAACTGCAAATATGAATAATCATTTATCGGTATACAGTACAGGTGGTTTTGCTGTTAAAGTAAAATCTGATAACGAAAATTTAGAATATACATCTACAGATGGTAAAGATCATAAAATTGCTTTAAGTACAATTAATTTACAAGCAAGTTTAGGAACTGGTAATCCATTAAATTCTCCTTCATTTAGATCAGTTGATTTAACAAATACTGATAAAAGATTAATTTCTAGTACAGTTGGTGGTACAGATTTAAAATTCAACGTTGCGTATAAAGGAAGAGGAAACAATGCTTATCTAAATAAATACTACAGTGTTGAAACCCCTAATACTTATACAACTACTTTAACTTATACAATAGAAGC
This sequence comes from Empedobacter sp. UBA7252, assembly GCF_002472765.1. Classification (NCBI taxonomy): domain Bacteria; kingdom Pseudomonadati; phylum Bacteroidota; class Flavobacteriia; order Flavobacteriales; family Weeksellaceae; genus Empedobacter; species Empedobacter sp. UBA7252. The sequence goes on along the minus strand of NZ_DKSQ01000058.1, from coordinate 22,114 downwards.
ACAATAAATATAAATAAACAGGAAGTGGTATTGAAAAATATCACTTCTTTTTTTGCTTATGAAAGTTCTTCGTTTTTTAACAATCGTTTCTTTTTTAGCATTAATCATTTCAACTAAGATTAGTGCACAATCAGGTATTTCTGTAAGTCCACCAAGGACTTATTTTGCGTTAAATCCTGGTGAGTCTGAGCGTAAAAAGATTTTGGTAACCAATGTAAGTGATGCACATACATTAGAGTTGTCTGTTTCTTTTAATGATTGGAAGTATGATGAGTTTGGAGGTAATGTAGTCTCTGAACCTAATACTTTACCAACAAGTAATGCAAACTGGATCACAGTTTTACCAAGTAATACATTTACACTTTTGCCAAGAGAATCGAAAGAAATAGAAGTTCTGATGCAAGTTCCAGAAAAGATAAATGCAGAGAGTGTGCATACAGCAATGATGTACATCACGCAAACAAATCCGATCGATGGACAAAACAAAAGTGGAGAAAATATTAAAATCTCGATTCGTACAGGTGTCAAAATTTATCAACGGTTAAATATTGCACGTGATACAAATGTAGAGTTTACAAATTTTGTTTACGATAAAACTGAAAATCGTTTGGTTCTTAATATTTCCAATGAAGGAAATGTTTGGAGCGAAGGAACGATTAGAAATGAAATCATTAATCAAGAAAATGGTCAACAAATAAAATTGCAAGATGCAGTTTTTTATAGTTTACCAACTGATAAAAGAATTGTATATATACCATTGCCAAAGGATTTGCCAAAAGGCTCGTATATTGTTACCTCAACTTTAAGTTTTGAGAAAGATGATCAATTGAAAATTGCTGAATTGACGTTCTCAAATGATAAATAGTAACTTGTTTCAGAAGATAGTTTCAACAATTACATTATTGTTGACAATGGCAGTGTCTGCTCAGTTTACGTTAAATGCCCACAATAATGGTTGGGTGCCAGTAAATGGAAGTAGTGGAGTTACGGTGACTAATGTTGTGGCTGTAGAAATGCACATGTCTGGTGCTTTAAATTATAAAAATTGGTCTTTAGTTGCGCGTGTTGTTTCGCCTATTGTAAATTCTCAGAAAAAAGAATTTCCTGTTGAAAAACTGAAGCTAAAATTCAATAATTATACAACTTCTCAATATTATTCAGAGAATTATCCTACGCTAAATCAATTAGGAGTTATTCAGAATAATATCGCGATGAGTTTTTCACCAAAATACTTTATCAGAAGTTCACCTTTAACAATTGCAACACCAGCAGGAAAATATGGTGCAATTGTACTGAATTATGATATTGTGATTGATGCAGGGACGTATTTAAACTCCCTTAAATCATGGAATAATTATCCAATTCAATTCGAGTTTTCTTTATTGAATGAATTTGGAACAGTGATTGGAAAAAGTCTTTTTTCGATTGAAATGCAAATTAGTCCAAACGGAAATTACGAATCAGCTCCGACGTTTTCTATTGCGGTCGATGGTTCTGCTGTAAATGGAGAATTGGTTTTCAATAAGATACAAGATTATAAAAATGGTGTGAAGAAAGAATATCAAAATGGCTTAATTGTTTCTTCTGATACAGCTTACGATATTCAAGTTTCGTCGATTAATCAATATTTACAATCAAGTGATGCGCAGAATTTGGAATTAAATTCAATCAATGTTCAGATAAAAGACATCGAAACAAATAATCTTTCTAAGGTTATAAAACTTTCGAATTACAATCAATCATTGATGACGAATAGTTCTAAAACAGCTTCAAAAAAGTATAATATTATTTATTCTACAACTCCGTCGGATAATAAAATTTTGAATAGCAAACCGGGGAATTATTCAACTTCTTTGTTGTACACGATTACACCTTTGTAAAACAATATGTTCTTTTCAATCAATTATTTTCGGAGCGTATTTTTTATTCTGCTTATGCTTGTTAGCGGACAAAATTTGCGTGCTCAAACAATAAATAACGGTTTGAAATTTAGTACAATAAAAGAAGTTAAATTAGAAGATAGCAACAACTTTTCTGTTATTCTTCAATTAGAAAATACAACCAATGATACGATAAATGCTCGTCTGGCACTTAATATCCCTTCGGCTATAAGATCGTATTCGCAAGATAATCTTCAAATAAAAATCAATCCAAACAAGAAGGCTTTTATTCCTATGCAATTTACGGTGAGTAAATCGCAAATGGCTGGGAAATTAGATTTAGAATTCAATATTATTGATTTTTTAAGCAAAAAAGAAATAGGAAAATCTGTTACTTCAGTTGTTGTTTTGCAAAAGAGAAACATCAAAATTTTTCCTGTCCAGAGTAATATTTTTTACCGTCAAGAAGGAGATTCTATTCATTATGAATTAAAAGTAATGAATATGGGAAATCAAGCCGAAGAAATTTTGTTAACCAATGTACTTCCTGATTTCAGAGGAAGTTATACTTATAATAACAAACGACTTATAGTTGAAGCTTTTCAAGAAAAAATTGTTCGATTTTCTAAATATGTCGACCGAGATATGATGAAAATTGAAAGTTTTCAGGCAAATGTTTCGGGTTATACAACGACCAAAGATTTTGCAGGAAATGTGTTTTTTACGATACAGAATGCAAGTTCCAATCGTGTGTATATAGATCCAACAATGCTAAATCAGAATTGGACCAATTTTTCTTCAAATTATGTTCGATTAACTGCTCGCGATATTAATTCTGCTAATGCGAATTATAACTTAATGGCTCATCAAGAATTTTCGGTTGGGTTGAATGAATTTGCATATAATATTAATGGAACAACTTGGAATAAGAATCAAGACATGGTTTTGACAGATTCTTGGGTGAAATATCAACGCAAAGACAAAGGAATTTTAATCGGATCAATCAATAACAACGATTTTGATATTCCAGTTAACGGACGAGGAGTGATGTTGTTTAATAATTATGATAAGAATGATAACCGAATTGTAGTCGGAACGGTCGAAAAAAATTATAATTTATTAGATGATTTGACGAACGATGTTTTCAAGAATAGCAACACAACTTTTGCGAATGGACGATTTTTAATAAAAGATAAAAACGAATTAGAAACAACAGCTTTGTTAGATAGAACTTATTCTACAACGAACTTTATTTTGACAAATGGTTACAAATGGGTTACACCAAATAAGTGGAATCATTCAGTGAAATTTGGGTATGGTTTATCAAAATTTAAAGAGACGAACAATGTCGAAAACTCGATGTCGATTTCTGCAAATGTTTCTGGAACAATTGGTAAATTTGATTTTTATAGTTCCAATTATTACAGCTCAGGATATTATCCGGGGACACGACGTGGAGCATTGTATCTTAATCAGCGTTTTCAACGAACGTTTTCTAAATTTTCGTTGTGGTCTTCGTTAACGGTTACCAATAACAATCCGAAATCTATCGATCCATATTTGATGAATTATACAAAAGCGAATGAGTCGAAAGCGTTACGTTTTGAGACGGGTATATCATTCAAATTGGCAAGTCATTTTAATGTTTCGATTTCTCCTAAATTGAATTTAGAAAAATCAAATATTCTGAATTATGAGACGTTTAAGTATATGCCGATGGACTTTAAATCAGCTTATTTGAACGGAACATTTACGTGGTTGTCTAATTCTCGTGTGCATCAGTTGGTGTTGAATGCTTTGGGAGGATTTTCTGAACTAAAAGAATTGAGAAATGCTGATCCAATTGTTTATGGACAATTAACGTGGAGTGTTAAAAACTTTCAGTTAAACTCAATTTATCAAAGAGGAAGTATGATGATTGCAGAAGTTTATTCGATGAATAATTTAAATCATCAATTAGAACGTTTTACAAATTCGGCGAGTTTTCGTCAAAGCTTTTTTCAAAAAAAATTAAATACAGCAGTTTCTACTTATTATAATATTGACAAAAATTTTGGAAATACTCTAACTTTTGGAGCTTCTTTAGATTATCAACCCATTGATAATTTTATTGTGAGTACACAAGCTAATTTTAGTCATTATGATTCGAAAACTTTTAACAACAAACAAACTTATTTGCAGGTTGGTGTTCAATATAATTTGCCTGCGAAACGCACTGTGACAGATGTAAAAGAAGGAACATTGAATTTGTTTGTGTTTTATGATTACAATGCAAATGGTATTTTTGATGAAGGTGATAAAGTGGCTGATAGTCGTAATGTAAAGATAAATGAAACGAATTTTATTACAGATTTAGAAGGAAATATCAAGTATAAAAAAGTTCCTTATGGTAATTATATAATCAAACTTCCTGGACAAAAATGGTTTGCACAAGATTTCGCGGTTAATATCAATGCGAAAACGACTTCTATATCTATTCCAATGCAACAAACTGGTATTGTGAGAGGAAAAGTTGAGTATGAATTATCTTCAAATTTGGAGTATCAGGTTTCGGCAAATTTATTCGGATTTACATTGATTTTTAATCACGAAAATGGACAGGTTTTTACAGTTAAAACAAATGATAGAGGTGAATATACAGCTTTTTTACCTGTCGGAAATTATACGTTTCATCTTGTAGAAAATAGTTTACCAGAACATGTTTATGCAAAAACATATTTGAATAAAGTAACGGTAGAAAAGGAACAAAATACAGAATATGAACCGCTTATTTTGAAAATTAAGGAGCGAAAAGTTAACATCAAACGTTTTGGTAATTAATGGATATTTTGATTTACTTTGCATCAAAATAAAACCTAAATGCCACTAACTTTTTGCCATCCAGCAATTGTTCTTGCGCTAAAAAAGCTAAAATCGAATTGGTTTTCGATGACGGGATTAATCATTGGTTCGATGTCGCCAGATTTAGAATATTTCTCTCGAATGGAGATTGTAGCGACGTATATTCATTTGTTTTGAGGCGTTTTGTATTTTGATTTACCAATTGCTCTTATTTATTGTTTCGTTTTTCACTTATTTGTCCGAAATGTTTTAATTCATCATTTACCTTATTTTTTTAAAGAACGATTTGCTCAATTCCTAATTTTTGATTGGATTGATTATTTCAAAAAACATTGGATAATTGTAATTCTCTCAATTATAATAGGTGCATATTCACATCTTTCTTGGGATGCTTTTACCCATGAATGGGGATTTTTTGCGAAACATTTTCATGCTTTACATAAAACTTGGGTTCAAATTCCTTTCAAAAATTTCGAAGTAAAAGGGTATAAATTTCAACAACATTTTAGCACTTTTTTAGGTA
>NZ_DKSQ01000058.1:6434-16786 GCF_002472765.1 Empedobacter sp. UBA7252 | reverse complement strand
AGCACTTTTTTAGGTACGATTTTTATAGCTTTTTGGATTTATAAAATGCCAAAACAAATTCTTCTAAAAACTAAATTTGATTACATTTTTTGGTTAAAAGTAGTTCTATTTACAACTATTATTTCCACAATACGATTAGTTTTCTTCCCAATAGAAATTGCTTTAGGAAATATTATTGCTGTTATCGGAATGAGTATTTTTTTGAGTTTGATTATTTTTGGGTTAATGGAGAAACTATTAATAAAAAAATAAAAGGTTATCAAATAATTGACAACCTTTTATTTTAGAAGTGATTAAAAACTCACTTTATCTTTTATATAATTTCCGTTTTGACAGAATTGTTTCAATTCATTTTCGATGAAAATTTCAATAGCTTCCGCATCTTGCGAAGGATACAATAAATGTACATTTGCGCCAGCATCTAATGTGAAATACAAATGATTTCCTGTTTCGCGGCGGAATTCCCACAATTTTTCTAAAGCAGCAACTGTATTTGGTTTCATCAAAATAAATGCAGGATTCGACATCATCATCATGGCGTGTAATGTCAATGCTTCATGTTCTACCAATTCTCCAAAGGCTTTGATATCGCCAGATTTTAAAATTGGCAATAACGCTTTTAAGTTTTCATTTGCGTCCACAAAACGACGTTCTGCATACGGATGTCCGTTCATCAAATTGTGACCAACAGTAGAAGAAACCGATTTTTGTCCTTCGTGAATCAATAAAATGGTGTCGTGAAAAGTTTTGAAAACATCATGAATTTCGGTATCAGGATATTTTGTTCCAAATAAATCTGAGCTTCCTTCGATAAAATCATTTTCTCCCCATTCAACCAAACCTTTGTAAATCGAACGGCAAGCACTTCCAGAACCTAAACGAGCCAAGAAAGAAGCTTTTTTCTTGGCGTCTTCTTCTGATAAATTTGCGCCAAGAATATTCTCAATTTGAACTAAACATAATGCCATTGCCGACATTCCAGAAGCTGAAGAAGCAATTCCAGAACTATGTGGAAAAGAATTATGTGTGTGAACTTCAAATTTGAATTGATTCAAAAATGGAATGTAAGCCGTAATTCTTTCGAAAAAAGTAATGATTTTTGGAGTAAAACTTTCTTTCAATTCACCTTCTAAATAAACTTCAACTTCGAAAGCATCCGATGTTTTTGGCGAAAATTTTAATTCAGTTTCTGTATAGCTATTGGTTAACGTATAACTAATTGAACTATTGGTTGGAATTTGATTTTTCTTTTTTCCCCAATATTTTACCAACGCAATATTTGATGGACTTTTAGCAGAAACGCTTCCTGATTTTAATTCCGAAGCAGTTGTTGAAAGTGTTGAAATGAATTGTTGTTCCATAAAACAAAAGTAAACTATTTTGTAGAATTCAGCTTTTGAAAGCGTTTATAATGATAATCAATTGCTTCTTTGATTGGAATAAATTCGTATTGAAGCAAATTTTTAACTTTAGAATTGTCGTATTTGGTATAAGTTGTCAACGAATAATAATTCGCTTTTGTCATATATTTTCCACCAAAGATTCGACTAAAAATAGATAGATTTTTAATGATTTTCAAGGTTGAATTCGAAACATTTTTGACTGAACGTTTGCTATTGATCGAAACAAGATCAAATACTTCTCGGTAACTTTTATTTTCAGAAATTACCACAAATTTTTGATTGTAAACTTGTTGATTAATTAACTCTAAAAAAATCTTCACCACATCGCGTACATCAACAAATCCTGTTCCGCCCGAAGGAGCATAATCGCTTTTTGATGAATTTTGTTGAAACAAACTTTCGCTTGCACGTTTAGTATCCAAAGTTCCGATGATTACACCAGGATTTATAATAATAACTTTAATACCTTCTTGTGAAGCACGCCAAACTTCCATTTCTGCTCTAAATTTTGAGATAGAATAAGAAGAATGCGTCAAGCCATTATTCCAACCAGAACGTTCGTCAATCATTTTAGTTGCTGGATTCAAATCATCCATCGAAGCAATAGAGCTGATGAAGAAAAATTCTTTCACGCCAGAATCAATCGCTTCATTTACCAAAGTCTCAGTTCCTAAAATATTCGTATTGAAAATTTCTTCTTCTTGACGTTCATCAAACGAAACAAAAGCTGCAGCGTGATAAATTGTTTCGATCCCGTCTAATAAATTCGGAAGTTCAGTTACATCCAACAAATCACCATCAATCCAATGAATAAATTGATAAAACTGTAAAGCGTTTTGTTCTGCAAAGAAATTTTTGATGATTGCTGTGTTCGATGTTTTTCGTTTTAAGGCACGAATAGGTTGTTGCTTTTTTGCCAATTCTACCAACAAATGCGCGCCAACCAAACCTGTTCCTCCCGTTACGAAAATCATACTGAATTATAAATATTTTTTTTTCTTGAACCAAAAGTAAATAAAAATTACCACTAATAACATGACAAGTAAACAAATTGGATAGCCTAATTTGTAATTTAACTCGGGCATGAAATCGAAATTCATTCCATAAATTCCGGCGATAAAAGTTAAGGGTAAGAAAAATGCTGAAAAAACGGTAAGCATTTGCATGATTTCGTTCGATTTTTGTCCATTTAACGAAAGGTAAATTGTTAACAAACTTTGTACATCATCTACAATTTGCGAATGTAAGTGTAACATTTTTACGTTTTCTTCGTACAAATCTTGTGATGAACTTGTCTTTTTGTTATCTGCGCGATATTCTTTCAGTGCTTCAAGCGTATAATCTAATATTTTTTTGCAAGCTGTAGCTTCTCGTTTGATTTTATATAAGGTAGGAAGTTTAATTTTTCTGAAATCATCCGTAAAAATCAAATGCTCGAGTTGATTAACTTCTTCGTCCATTTGATATGCAGGCTCTTCGTAAGTTTTGATGGTTTCGGAAATAATACGATATAAAATACCTTTGATTAAGATTCTAGAAGGATCAGTATTAGCTAAATACTTTTTCTGAATTTTGTCAAAAATATCCGTTTCCTTTTGATGAACAGTCACAATAAAATCTGCTCCGATGTAAATACTGATTTTGTGACTAAATTCTCGAACAGTGTTTTTCAACATACGGTGTTCTTTATCAAAAAAACGAATTAACAAAAAAGAAACTTTTGAATCATCTGATTCATATTTAGGTAAATGTCCAGGCTCCAAACTATCTTCAATCGTTAATTTCTGAAAACAATATTTTGTGGCAATTTCATTCAACTCAATTTTTGTCGGATTTTGTAAATTAATCCATTTGAATTTTTCGTTCTCGAAAAGTGTTTGCATGTAGATTAAGGATTTTGTGATATAAGAAGACTTTTTGCTAATTTAATTAAAAATCTAACTAGAAAATAGTTATTCTAAAAAGATATAATTACTTTCTAACTCTAACTATGTATTGATTTTCATACATTAAAATGTATTATTATGTAACATAATGTATTAATTAAATAAAAAGGTGTCTAATTGAAATTAATCATTTTTTGTTAAAATTAGGATATTTTAAATGTTTTCGTTAAAAAATGAAAAAAATTAATATTTGATGTTAAAATGTGTTAATATTGTGCTTTTAAAATTATAAAAATACATGAGAAAGAGAATAACTTCTTTATCATTGTTAGCTTTTCTTGGGTTAAGTACAGCAGTATTTGCTCAAACAAAAGGTACGGTGAATGATGCAAATGGATTTCCTGAGTCTGACGTAGAAGTTACTGTAAAAGGGACTGATAAAGTAGCGTATACAGATGAAAACGGAAACTTTAATATTGACGCAAAAGTTGGAGATGTTTTAGTAATAGATGGAAAAGAATTTACTGTAACGAGTAATGATTTAGGTAGCTTAAAATTAACAAATTCTTCTGAAGTTGATTTAGAAGAGACAGTTGTGGTTGCATATGGTGTCCAAAAGAAAGAAACAGTAGTTGGGGCTAATACCCAAATAAAATCGGAGCAATTTGAAGAGCGTGCAATATCAAATGCAACAAAAGCATTGGAAGGTGCGGCTCCAGGTGTTCAGTTTTCTACTTCGACAGGACAACCAGGTTCAGATTCAAATGTAAGAATTAGAGGTTTCTCTTCTTATTCTTTATCAAATTCACCATTGTATGTTGTTGATGGTTCTATCTATACAGGAGCTATTTCAGATATTAATCCAAATGACATTACATCTTTTACTATCTTAAAAGATGCAGCTTCAACTTCTTTGTATGGAGCTTCTGCTGCGAATGGAGTTATTATGATTACAACAAAGAAAGGTAAAAAAGGCAAAAAAGGGCAATTTACTTTTTCTGCTAATACAGGAGTTGTAATGAGAGGAACCAAAGAGTATGAAAGAGTATCTGCTGAAGATTACTATAGATTGACTTGGGAGGCTATGCGAAATGGTTACTTAGAGACATATGAAAATAAGACTATAGAGGAAGCAAATGCGTATGCGTCTCAAGCTTTAATTAAAGACAATTTAAAAAATAATATTTATAATGTTCCTGATGATCAGGTTATTATTAATGGAAAATTAAATCCTCTTGCTCAGAAATTATACAATGATTTTGATTGGACTAAGTATACTGAACGAGTAGGAGTAACTCAACAATATAATTTAGGATATAGTGGAGGTACAGAGAATTCTAGCTTTTATGCCTCTTTAGGTTATAACAAAGAGGAAGGGTATTTAATAGCCTCTGATTTTGACAGATACACAGCAAGGGTTTCAGCTGATAGCCAGGTAACAGACTGGTTAAAATTAGGGACTGATGTCTCAGCTTCTTTGGCAAAATCACAGATGGCTGAAGATGGAGCAGGATCTTCAAACATTAATCCATTTTATACAGGACGTTATATGGGACCAATATATTCTCCATATTTATATGATAATAATGGAAATAGAATGTATGATTCTGAAGGAAATGTGATGTATGATGGAAATACAACAAGAGGTCGAGGATCAGGAGCTTCTTCTGGACGCAACATTTTGCAAGAAACATTATTAAATAATAGAAATCGAAATACTCATTCTGTCAACACAAGATCTTTTGCTGTTTTTAAATTAGCAAAAGGATTAACATTTACTACAAATCTTGCTTATGATTTAAGACAATATAAGTTAAAATATTATCAAAATAAGGAAATTGGAGATGCAGCTGGTACAGGAGCTTTAGCAGTGACTGATCAGAAAACGACATCGATGACGTTTAATCAAATTTTGAGTTATCAAAAATCATTTGGATTGCATAATTTTCAAATAGATTTAGGTCATGAATCATTTGAACGTTCTGTTGAATATCAATATACTAGAAAAGCTACTGAAGTAATGGCTGGTGTATATGAATTAATCAATTTCTTAACGACAACTAGTAATACAGGATATAAATATGATTTGAGAAAAGAATCATTCTTTGGTCGTATTAACTATGATTTTAACAGTAAGTATTTAGTTTCTGCTTCCCTTCGACAAGATCAATCTTCTCGTTTTGCCCCAGAAAATAACAAAGGTAGATTCTGGTCAGTAGGTGCAGGATGGAATATTCACAAAGAAGACTTCTTGCGAGGTTCTAGTGTTGTTAATAATCTTAAGTTAAGAACTTCTTATGGAGAAGTTGGAAATGATGGAGGAATTGGAGAAGAACCAGGATATAATGCGGATTTAAATCTATATGTTTTAAATAGAAATAATGGTTTAGAAACTGGAATTTTATTGGATCAGATTGGTAATCCAAATTTAACATGGGAAAAGAATAAACAATTTGACCTAGCAGTAGAGTTTGGTTTATTGAATAATCGTATTAATGGTTCGGTTGAATATTATCAAAGGAGAACAGATGGAATGATTTTTCCTGTCCCAACACCAGGTTCAGCAGGAGTACCAGGTAATTCGATCAATGCTAATTTTGGGTCAATGGAAAATCGTGGAATCGAAATTTCTTTGGATTTTGGAATTGTTCGTAATGAAAATTTAAAATGGAATTTCATCGTCAACGCATCTACTATTAAGAACGAAATGATAAAAATGCCTGAAGGACAAGATGCAATTATAAATGGGACAAAACGTATAGCTAAAGGACGTTCTATTTATGACTTTTGGTTAAGAGAATATCATGGTGTAGATTCTACAGATGGACGTTCTTTATATGTGCAAGATCCTGAAAAAGACGATGACAAAAGTACCCGTGTAATTGATGGGAAAAAATATACAATTGATCATCAAAATGCTAAGTATGGTTATGTAGGAACTTCTATTCCTGACTTATATGGTAGCTTTTCTAATAATGTTTCTTATAAAGGGTTTTATTTGAACGCAATGTTTGCTTATCAAATAGGAGGAAAAACATATGATAGTAACTATGCGAAATTTATTTCGACATCTCCTGAAGGTGCAGCAATTAGTGTTGATATGTTAAATGCATGGAAAAACCCCGGAGATATAACGAATATTCCTAAAATGTCTACAAATAACGAAGCAGCAAATTTGGCATCTTCTTCTAGATATTTAGTGAAATCGGATTATTTATCATTAAGAACGGCAACATTTGGTTATACGTTCAATAAAGAACAAATTGAAAAATTAGGGGTTTCCTCATTCAAATTATTCATTACAGGGGAGAACCTTGTTAGCTGGACAGCTAGAAAAGGAATGGAGCCGGTACAATCATTTAACGGGACAACTTCTTATCGTTATACTCCTCCAAAAATATGGAGTGTAGGAGTTAATGTTCAATTTTAAATTCAAAAAAATGAAAAAAACAATACTTATATTAGCTACATTAATGTTGGGAAGTTCAACAATGTTAACTTCTTGTGCTGATGATTATTTAGATACAGTTCCAACACAAAGTGTAAGTGACGAAACTGTATTTGCTACGGCAGATAATTTAATGACTGCTATTAATGGGATGCATAGAAATATGTACTACAGACAAGATGATTCTCAAGGAAGAAATGGTTATACTGCTCAATTGATTTTTCAAGATGCTTTGGGTGAAGATTTGATTTTCCCTGCAACAGGTAACAACTGGTTCATATCAATGTTACGTTACAATGAATCAACAAATGAGGCTTCTGCAAATGTCTCTTATCCTTGGGATTTCTGGTACAGAATGATAAAAAATGCCAATAATATTATTGTAAACGGAGATAAAGCTACTGGTGATGTTTCTTTAAAACAAAAGGCTATAGGAGAAGCGTATGCTTATCGAGCATTTAGTAATTTTCAATTGGTTCAATTATTTGCTAATCGTTACGAAAATGGAAAAACAAATAGTCAAGACGGAATTATTATTCGTTTAGATCCTAGAGATAACTCTCCAAAAGCAAGAGCTACTGTAGAGGAAGTTTATAGCCAAATATGGAATGATTTAGATAAAGCGCAAGAGTTATTAACAGGAAAGTCTAAAACGAACAATTCACATTTTGCTTTAGACAATGTATTAGGTCTTAAAGCACGTGTTGCACTAGTTCAACAAAAATATAAAGAAGCTTCAGAGTATGCTAATTTAGCTAGAAAAGGAAAATCTTTAATGTCTCAAACGGATTATAAGAAGGGATTCAATGATTATAATAATTCAGAGTGGATGTGGGGTGTTTCGATTGCACCAGATCAATCAGACGGATTTGGGAATTTTATGGCTTATATGTCTAGAAATTATAATTCTGGACAGATTCGTCAGTCTCCAAAAGTGGTAAATAAATTATTATTTAAAGCATTTTCTACTTCAGATGTTCGTACACAAGTTATTTCTGAAAGTGGTAAACATCCTGAGTTAAACTTACGTTCAACATATTCTTTATTTCCATATACATCACAGAAATTTATCACAAAGAATAATGATAATTCTCTATCTCTTGGAGATGTACCATTTATGCGATCTGCAGAAATGTACTTGATAGAAGCCGAAGCTAAATACTTTTTAGGAGATGAAGCAGGGTCTAAAGCTGTTTTAACTGAATTGGCTATAGCTCGTAATTCAGAATTTAAAACTTTTACAACATCTGGATCTGCTTATTTAGCTGAATTAATGTTAAATAGACGACTAGAATTATGGGGGGAAGGATTTAGATTTTTGGATCTAAAACGAACAAATAGTCCTTTAAATAGAAGAGAAACTGGTGCGAATGCAGCTGTTATAAATAATGTATGGGAAATCCCTGCAGGTGATACAAGATGGACTTGGATGATTCCAAGACAAGAAATTAATGCAAATCCATTGTGTAAACAAAACCCATCATAACATTTTTAAAGTATAATTTATATCCTCATATAATTATATATTCAAATCAAGGTTTTCCATTAGGAAAACCTTGATTTTTTATATCCAAAAATCTCTATTATAATCTACTGAAAAATCATAACTTTGTACCTTGTAAAAATTAGATAAAAAATATATTAAAATACTATGAATCCATTAATTGAAGAATTGACTTGGAGAGGACTGGTTCACAATATTATGCCAGGGACAGAAGAACAACTAAATAAAGAAATGACTTCTGGTTATGTAGGTTTCGATCCTACAGCAGATTCTCTTCACGTGGGAAGTTTGGTTCCTATTTTCTTATTGGTTCATTTGCAACGTCACGGTCATCGTCCAATCGCCTTGGTTGGTGGTGCAACTGGTTTTATCGGTGATCCTACTGGTAAAGCAGCAGAGAGAAGTTTATTAGACGAAGAAACATTGAATAAATATGTTGCTGGAATTAAAGCACAATTGTCTCGTTTCTTAGATTTTGATACGAATAATGGAAATTCAGCTTTATTGGTGAATAACTATGATTGGATGAAAGATTTTTCGTTCATCGATTTTGCACGTAATGTCGGAAAACACATTACTGTAAATTATATGATGGCAAAAGATTCTGTAAAATCTAGACTATCTTCTGAATCGAATGTCGGAATGTCTTTCACAGAATTTACATATCAATTGATTCAAGGATATGATTATTTACATTTGTACAAAGAATTAGGTGCAAAATTGCAAATGGGAGGTTCTGATCAATGGGGAAATATTACAACAGGAACAGAATTAATTCGTCGTACAGTACAAGGTGAAGCTTTTGCTTTTACTTGTCCACTAACAACTAAAGCGGACGGAACTAAATTTGGGAAATCGGAAGGTGGTGAAAATATTTGGTTAGATAAAAACCGTACTTCTCCTTATAAATTCTACCAATTTTGGTTAAATCAAGCGGATGCTGATGCTGAACGTTACATCAAAATTTATACGTTCTTAGAAAAAGAAGCGATTGATGATTTAATCGAGCGTCATCGTCAAGAGCCACATTTACGCGAATTACAACGTAAATTAGCAACTGAAATTACAATTTTAGTTCATGGTGTTGAAGAATTACGCAAAGCAGAAAAAGCATCTCAAGTTTTATTCGGAAAATCAACTTCAGAAGATTTGAAAGAATTAGATGGAGATACTTTCTTATCAGTTTTCGAAGGTGTGCCTCAAGCAACTATTGCAAAAACTGATATCGAAGCGGGATTGGATATTGTTACTGCTTTAGCAGAAAAATCAGGCTTCTTAAAATCAAATTCAGAAGCGCGTCGTGAATTAAAAGCAAACGCAATTTCTGTAAACAAAGAAAAAGTAGCGGAAGAATTTGTATTAACAACAGAAAATTTAATTGCTGATAAATATGTTTTATTACAAAAAGGTAAAAAGAATTATTTCATCTTAATTGTTGAATAATTTTTTAGATAAAACATTTCCAAAATAAAAAGCAAGCTAGAAGAGCTTGCTTTTTTGGTTTGAAAACTATTTTTTTATCTCAATTCTGAAAGATAATCTTTAATTGCTCCAGAAAGATTTCCATTCGAATTTTCTAAAACACGTAAAAAAGCACTTCCGATAATTGCTCCATCTGCGTAATTCCAAGCTTTTTCTACATCAGCTTTTGTCGAAATTCCAAATCCTATTTGATGTGGTTTTGTTAAACCTAAATTTTTAACATTTGACAAAAAATCTTCATTATAATTAGATTGTGTAGCACCAGTTGTAGCTGAACTCGAAACGATATAAACAAATCCAGAAGTTGCATCATTAATCTCTTTGATGCGTTTTTCTGTTGTTAAAGGTGTAATTAAAAATGTAACTTTTTGATCGTATTTCTCAAATAATTCTTTGTGTTGCGTCAAGTAAATTTCGTACGGCATATCAGGTAAAATCAAGCCTGAAACTCCACTTTCTTGACAGTTTTGTAAGAATTTTTCTAATCCGAATGTCATTACTTGATTGTAATAACCCATCAAAACAATTGGCGAAGATATTTGATTTTGAACCGATTTTAATTGCTCAAACAAAATGTCCAATGTCATTCCATTTGCTAACGCTTTTTCACTTGTAGCTTGTATTGTTGG
>NZ_DKSQ01000058.1:0-6301 GCF_002472765.1 Empedobacter sp. UBA7252 | reverse complement strand
AGCTTGTATTGTTGGACCATCAGCTAAAGGATCAGAATATGGAATACCGACTTCGATAATGTCAACATTATTTTGATCTAATTCTTTTAAAATAACAAGGGTATCCGATAAATTCGGATACCCAGCTGTTGTGTATATTGTAATGAGGTTTTTATTTTTTTGACTAAATAATTGCTCTAATTTGTTCATTTTTATTTTGCTTGTTTTAATAAGATTGTATAGACTGGAAAGTGGTCAGAATAACCGTTTGCACGATAAGTATCGCCGCTCCACATACGGTTAGGGAAGCCTTTATATGCACCTTCTGTCGCTTTTAAATAATCTTTGTTGTAAATTTCAGTTTTGAAGATTTTATACGTTGAATAATCTTTATTTTTTGTAACCAATGATGAAGTTGAGATAAATTGATCAAATAGATTCCAAGCATCACGATAAGCTAAAGTACCAACACCTTTTTTATATAAAGGTAACATAGGATCGTAATATCCGTTATCCGAAACTTTAGCAATTTCTCCAGCCGGATCAAATATGTTTTTAATACTTGGAGAAATAGGATCATCATTAAAATCACCCATTGCAATTACTTTTGCATTTGGATTTTTAGATTTTAACTCATCAAAAATTCCTTTCATCACCTTTGCTGCTTCCATACGAGCTGGCATCGAAACTTTTTCTCCACCACTACGAGAAGGCCAGTGATTCACTAAAAAAGTGATTTCTTCACCGTCTAATAAACCTGTAACTTGTAGAATATCACGCGTATATTTGCGTTTACCTTCAGCATCATAATTGAAAATTGGATGAGGTCTTGCATCAATAACCTTGAAACGAGATTTTTGATACAATAAACCTGTATCAACTCCACGAGCATCAAACGAATTGAAATGAACAACACCATAATCGTATTTTTTCAAAGCAGAGCTTTTTGCTAAATCTTCTAAAGTTTCTCTTGTCTCGATCTCACAAATACCTACGATTACTGGAGCAGAGCCTGTAACATCTGCGCCTAATTCGCTAATAACTTTTGAAATATTATTGACTTTTTGGAAATATTTTTCTGTATTCCATCTTTTATTTCCGTTTGGTAAAAATTCTTCTTGAAGAATTAATGGACGGATAATTTTCTTTCCTTTTATATTTTCGTACGTATAACTTTGTTTGAATTCTTCTGTTTCGTACTTCGATATGTCAGATTCTGCAATCTGAATGTGATAATTTTTGTCATTAAAAGGTAAAGTTCCATTTACATATCCAACTGATTTTATGGTGTCAAAAAGATTTTCAACATTGTAAAAGGCTACAGTTGCACTTGAATATTTGCTTTGAGCTTTAACATTTAACGTTAAGAATAAATTAAAAATTATTAATAAAGTTAAAGATTTATTAATTTTAAACATATGTTATTAATTATGAATTTATTAAATTTGTTGTCCTATTTTTTCTGATGAAGGAAATAGAGAGCTAATTTATAAATAAAAATTCGTTTGAATGAACAAATTATTGTTAAGTCTTTCAGTCTTTGCTGCAACTGTCGCTATGGCGCAGGCGCAAACAAAGGTTACTGGGGTAGCAAAAAATGCTGCTACAGGTGAAGAGGTTTATAACCTCACTGTACGTTTGGACGGAGGAGCAGTAAGCGATGCTGCTATCACCGATCGTATAGGTTATTTTCAGTTTGTAGATATTCCGGATGGAACATACAAATTACAAGTTTATGGCGTGGGCTATGACCCATATGAAAAAGAAATCACTGTAACAGGGCAAAAAGAGCTTGACTTAGGTGATATTAAATTAACATTTAATCCAAATACAGCAGAAGTTGGAATTATTACATTAACAGATGATGAATTATCTGATGATGAAAGTTCGACAGCTTCAAATTCAGGACTTTTACAATCTTCGCGCGATGTTTTTGCTCGCGTTTCTGCGTACGAATTAGGTTCGTATTGGTTTAAACCAAGAGGTTTAGACAACAAATATAATGACGTATTATTTAATGGGGTTCGTATGAACAAAATGGATAATGGTCGTGCAACTTTTAATAACTGGGGAGGTTTGAATGATGTAACTCGTCGTCCAGATGAGTTAACATACGGAATCGAACCTTCTAATTATGCTTTTGGAGATTTAGGAGGAGTTACAAATTTTGATACTCGACCTTCAACAATGCGTAAAGGAGTAAGTTTGGCTTATTCTAATACAAATCGTTCATACAGAAATCGTGTAATGGCAACATACAATACAGGATTAATGGATAACGGTTGGGCATTTATGGTTTCAGGAAGTAGACGTTGGGCAGATGAAGGTATTATAGAAGGTACTTTTTATGATGCGTATGCTTACTACTTAGGTGTTGAGAAAAAGTTTAATGAAAAACATACTTTAAACTTAACTAGTTTCGGTGCTCCAACTCGTCGTTCTACTGGTTCACCTAATACACAAGAAGTTGTGGATTTGAAAGGTATTTACTATAATTCTTATTGGGGATGGCAAGATGGTGAAAAACGTAATGAACGTGTAAAGAAAACTTTTGAGCCTATTAATATGTTGACGCATCATTGGAATATTAATAATAAATCAAAATTAACGACAACTATTTCGTATCAATTTGGAAAAGAAAGTGGATCTCGTTTAGATTGGTTTAAAGCAAATAATCCTTCACCAACATATTACCGTAATATGCCGAGTTACTTAGCTTTTAATGGAGCGTCTGCTGATGCAATCGCAGAAAGAGAGCAATTATGGAGAAGTGGTCAAATCTCTCAGTTAGATTGGGCAAGTATGTATCGTGCGAATGAAAATAGTACGACAGGAAGAGCGGCTTATTGGTTAACTGCAGATGTTAATGAAGATAAAACAGCTACGGCTTATACTAATTTTCAAACTGAATTAACTTCAAATATAGATTTAACAATTGCAGCATCTTATCAAAATACAAAATCTAAATTGTATCGTGAGATTCAAGATTTATTAGGAGCACAATATGTATTAAATGTAGATGATTTTAATGTGACGACAAATTTACCTGTTAATCATTTTTATAATTTCAACTTATTAGATCCTGATTATGTTGCTAAGAAAGGAGATAAACAAGAGTATTACTACGAAATTAATCGTGATTATGCAGATTTGTTCGCGCAGTCTAAAATTAAATCTAAATACTTAGATGTTACTGTTGGAATGAAAGCTGCTTTAACGAAGTTTTATCGTGATGGAAAGTTCCAAAATGAAATGTATAAAGACAATTCTTACGGAAAGAGTAAAACGTATGATTTTGTAGACTTTGGTGTAAAATCTAACTTTTTAGTTAAATTAGATGGACGTAACTTTATTCAAGCAAATGTAATGTATCAGACAGAAGCACCAACTTCTGATGAGATTTTTCCAAATGCACGTCTTAATGATGTAACTGTTGATGGAATAGAAAGTGCTAAAATATTCTCAAGTGATTTATCTTATATTTTAAGAGCTCCACGTATCAAAGCTCGTGCGACGGCTTTTTATACAAGAACAAAAGATGAGATAGAGAAGGCTTTTGGATATATTGATGGTGTTTCGGATCAAATTTTTGTTTCTGAAGTGATGACAGGTGTTGGAAAAGAATATTTAGGAACTGAGTTGGCTGTAGAAGCGCAAGTTTTACCAGTTCTTACAGTTTCTGCCGTAGCTGCTATTGGACAATATGTATACAAAGACAATCCTGATTATAACCTATATTCTGATGAATTTGGGATTAATGGAATTCCTTACAAAAATTATGGAACTGCTTATTTAGAAAACTATAAACTTGCTTCTGGACCTCAATCAGGATTTACTTTAGGTGCTGAGTATCGTGATCCTAAATTTTGGTGGGTTGGTGTTTCTGGAAACTATTTAATGAACAATTATGCAGATCCTGCTCCTTTTAGAAGAACAATTAATTTTATTACCCAAAATGGGATTCCAATTAATGGAGTAACAGAAGAAGGATTGAAAGAAGTTTTGAAACAAGAGAAGTTTAGTGATGAGTTTATGTTGAATATCAATTTAGGAAAAACGTTCCGTATTGGTAAATATTCAGCAGGGATTTCAGGAACAGTAAACAATGTACTGAATAATAAAAACTATGTTACAGGAGGTTTTGAACAAATGCGTACAGGTAATTATAATAATGCAATTGATAAAAACTACCAACGTATGTTTGGTTCAAAAATGTTCTACGGAATGGGAACAACTTATTTCGCGAACATTTATTTCAGATTTTAATTTTATTAACAACGAACACAATTTAAAATGAATACAATATCAAAATTAACAATAGCTGGTGTTTTAAGCTTAGGTTTATTTACAGCGCAATCTTGTGTGCAAGATGATGATTATGCAACACCTCCAATTGAATGTAATTTACCAAGTCCTAATATTTCTTTGGCTGATTTAGTTTCTAAAGTAACTGCTGGATCTATAAAATTAGATGCTAATAAAGCAATAGCAGAAGATTTAATCGTACAAGCATATGTTATATCTAGTGACGAAACGGGGAATTTTTTCAAAACGATTTCTTTACAAGATAAAGTTGAGAACCCTACAACAGGTATCCAAATAGAAATTGACGGAAGTAATTTATATAATTCTTATCCATTGGGAGCGCAAGTACAAATTAATTTGAAAGGGTTAATAGTTGCGAATGATCGTGGAGTAATGAAAATAGGTTCTGTAGATCCACAATATACTGTTGGTCGTATTCCAAGTGCTGTCATGTCAACTTATATGGTTAAAACATGTGAAGCAATCCAAACGATTAAACCAAAAGTTGTTTCTTCATTAACAGATGCTTTAAAACCTGAAAATCTAAATACATTAGTAACGATAGAGGGAGTTCAATTCAGTGATCCTGATGGAGATAAAACGTATGGGGTTTCAGGTGCAACAGTGAATAGAGTGATTGTGGATAAAAAAGGAAAAGAAACAGATTTACGTAACTCTGGCTACGCAACATGGTATGCAGATGTTTTACCTAAAAAAAGCGGGTCTATTACAGTAGTAGTTTCTCGATACAATTCAACTTATCAAGTATTTATTCGCGATACAAATGATGTGAAGTTTGATCAACCTCGTTTTGATGTAGGTGGAGGCCAAAATCCAGGTGGAGGCAATAATTCCGAAGCAGCAAATTTATTGTTCAAAGGTTCTGATTTCAATGTTTGGGCTGACTTTTTATCTTCTATTAACTCTTTTGGCTTAGTGAAAGATACCTATGCAACTAGCGGAGTTGGTGTTGGTAGAGATAACACAAATGCATTACTTTTAAAAGGAACACCAAAAGCAAATGATTACGTATTTACAACTATTGTAAATAATACAATTCCTGCAACTCCAAAGAAAATTACATTTTATGTAAAAGGAACATCTGGGAAATCATTGTCACTAAATGTGTATAAATCTGATAAAAAATACGTAGTATATAATGTAGGAGATTTATCGAATTCAAATGTATCTTTATCACCAATTGATGCAAATCAATATACAGGTAAAATTGATACTAAAGGCGAATGGGTGCTTGTTACTCTAAATATTGAAGGAGTAGATATTCAAAAAACTGCTGGTGAAAATATTTTTGCACTAAAAGTAGGAAAAGATGAAGCTTATGATTTAGTTATCGATAATATCAAAATTGACTAATTAATCAGTTTAAATATTATAATAAAAAAGGCAACCAATTGGTTGCCTTTTTTGTTTTTATTAGGTTAATATATTCCTAAATATTCTTCATTTTTTAACGTGATTTCACTTTCTGAAATGTATAAAATTCAAATAAAAATTATCTGTTAATGAGTATCGATTTTAATTTTATAAAAAAAATAAAAAAAAGATTTATTAATCATTTAATAAGTATTTAATAATGGATAATTGATAAAAATAAAGCAATGTATGTCTTATTTGGATAAAATGTTAATTATGTATCATTCGTTTTTTCTATAGAAAATAGTGTTCAGATTTGTTACCCTATTTTATAAAAATAAGACTATGAAGAGAATTGGATATCCTAACAAAACTTCCGTAGTAAGAAAAGATATAAGACACCCGTTGTGCATTTTGATTACTAAATAATAAAGTTGTTCATTTGATTGAAAATCAGTAAATTGCTTTAACCACAAAACATTTACAATGAACAACTTACTTGCAAATTACGAAAGAATATTGGAAGTTCTACGAAAAATTTCCACAGATACACTTTTAATTTATCAACGTAGAAGACCTAAACTTTTTGATTTAGAACTCATAAGTCTTGTTTTAACAGCTGAATTTATGGGTATTGATAGTG
>NZ_DKSQ01000059.1:0-10463 GCF_002472765.1 Empedobacter sp. UBA7252 | reverse complement strand
AACGTTTAGGACGCTAATGATAAAAAATATGCAGAATATAAACGTTACTGAATAAATAATACCTAATGCTGTATTTTTAAACGTAAAATCTTGAAAATTAAACTCTCTTAACAAAGCTAGTCCTATTGGAAATGCAATAAGCGCAAAAATAATATTGAAACCTATTTTATTTTTCATATAATTATGGTTATTTAAATATGTGTTAAACTATTAATGTATAATCAAATATACAAAAACAACAAAGTTGTAAAAACAAAAAAATCCCCAACTTTCGTTGAGGATTTATATTTAGAGAAATTCTATTCTTAATTAATTTTTTGAGCAACGTAATCACTTTCGTTCCCTAAACGATCAACAGCTTTTAGTGCAACTGCCGTTAAGCTTTTACCATCTTTATGTTTCAAAATTGTTTGGTTTGTTTTGGTTTTATCCAAAATAGATGTTTCCCAATCGTTGTTGTAACGTGTATATAAAATCCATTTCGAAACATTCGAATTCATTTTATAATCATTCCAATTCATCACAACTTCTGATGCTTTTGCATTTACAGACAAACTTGGTTTTGCCAAACGATCTGCTTTTATCCAATTCATAGTTGGCACCAAAGCTTTAGCTTTGTATGGACCTTCTTTCAGATAACTCAACATCGAAGGATTTTTCGTTAATCCAGCAATACTCCAGTGAATAACACCCACATTGTTTTGTAAAATTTCTCCAGCCATTTTTACCTGATTTGTAATCTCAGTTGTTCTATCCGAAACTTTCACTTCTACAGTATTCAAACCTGGCCAAAGATGACGATTATGTGTGTTTTCTGATTTCCACCATTCTAATAATTTCGGAAAACTTTGTCCTGTCGAATTAATTGGCCAATACAATTGTGGCGAAAAATAATCAACCCAACCTTTGTTCAACCATAATTTTGCATCTGCATACAATTCATCATATTGCGAAGAACCTGTAATTCCAGCAGGATATCCTGGTTTCCAAATTCCAAAAGGACTAATACCAAATTTTACAAAAGGTTTTTCTGCTTTGATTTCTTTATAAATACGCTCAATAATTGTATTCACATTTTGACGACGCCAATCTGCTCTCGACAACATTCCTCCATTATTCTTGTAAACATTCCAAGTTGAATTATCTGGAAAGTCTGCACCACCATTATACGATGCATATGGATAGAAATAATCATCAAAATGAACACCATCAATATCATAACGCGAAACGATATCACGAACAACTTCCGAAACGTGATCTTGCGTTTTTTTGTCAGCAGGATCAAACCAATACATACCATTCTTCAATCTGACCACATTACTTGGCGACCTTTTCACCATCGACTCACTTGTCACCGGCCCTCCACTACTGTGATGCGCTCTGTAAGGATTTAACCAAACATGCAACTCAATTCCACGTTTGTGCGCTTCTTCCACCCAAAACTCTAACGGGTCATAATATGGAGAAGGCGCTTTTCCTTCTTCTCCAGTTAAGAAGTAAGACCAAGGTTCAAAATTACTTTTGTACAAAGCATCTGCCGCTGGACGAACCTGAAAAATAACTGCATTAAAATTGTTTGCTTCTAACATATCCAACAACTTTATCGCTTCATCTTTTTGTTGCGTTGTCGTTAAATCTTTTTTAGAAGGCCAGTTAATATTTGCAACAGAAGCTACCCAAGCCGCTCGGAACTCACGATTTACTTCTGGTAATTTCACTGTAAAAACTTCATCTTTCTTATTCGAAATTTCAGTTTTTGATGTAGTAAGAATAGTTGTTTGCGTAGATTCTACAGGTTTTATAGGCTGCTTAGATTCTACTTTTTTATAAACTATTTTTTTCGAATTTTTATTTGAAGCACACGAAGATAAGCCAATTGTAGCTATTCCGAAACACATCAAAATATATTTAAAATTAATATTCATTCGTTGAAATATGTATTTTTAACGTTACAAAATTAGTAATAAAGCTTTATTAATCCAGATTTTATCAAATATTTAGGATATCTAGATTTTACTTCTCTATTAAATTTACAAAATTTTTAGCTTCAAAAAGTATTATATAAATTTTATTCTTTACATTTTTGTACTCGCCTATAATAGATAAAAATATGTTTCTAATTATATGTTATGGCGTATTGATTATTTGTGTGAATGTTATTTTACAATCAACTGTCACTGTTTATTCGCTAAAATATCTACATAAATTTAATCTCAAAAAACAACATTTAACGTTTAGTCAAGTAATTTGGCAAATGGCATTATCTGTTTCTTTGCTTACTTTGTTACATGGCGCACAATATACAATTTGGGCGGCTACTTTTTATTTCAATCCAAATATTGACAATTTGTATAGTTTTCAAGAAGCAATCTATTTTTCATTAATCACATTTACAACCGTTGGTTATGGTGTTGTTGTGATTGATAGTGAATGGAAAATCATGGCTGGATTAGAAGCTATAAACGGAATTATGATGGTTGGCTGGTCAACTGCGTTGATGTTTTCTTACTTACAAATTATCTTAAAAAAGAATATTTCTGAATAAAAAAATCCCTTCAAAAATTTTTGAAGGGATTTTTAATTAATATTTATTTTTTTCCAAATTAACTTTCAATTCTTTGTAATAATCTGGCGCATTTGCATCTTTTTCTAAAGCTGTATTGACCCATTTCAACGCTTGATTTCGATCCAATTTATTCGAATAATAGAAGTTTGCCGAATTGTAAAAATCTCTTGCAGAAGAATTTTCGTTCAATTGATCTCCAATCATTTTTAAAACTTCGTTAATTGTATTCGTTTCAATATCCAAAACAACCGTTGTGTTATCCCAAGCTAATACCAAATTCGCTGATTTTTGCGTCACATTTGTAAAACGAATCTCAAACGTTTCTGTCTTATTGTTCATCGATTTTGTTGACGGAGCTTTCACTTTCAAAGCGATATTCGACTCCTTCCACTCTTTCGGATTTCCCCAGTTTTTCGTGTCTTTGTAAAAAATTACCTCCCACTCCTCTTTATTCGGAATGCTATACAACGCATATTCGCCAGCAGCCAACTCTTGTCCATTCACTTTGATTGGTTTATCAAAT
Source organism: Empedobacter sp. UBA7252 (assembly GCF_002472765.1). Lineage (NCBI taxonomy): Bacteria > Pseudomonadati > Bacteroidota > Flavobacteriia > Flavobacteriales > Weeksellaceae > Empedobacter > Empedobacter sp. UBA7252. The sequence goes on along the minus strand of NZ_DKSQ01000059.1, from coordinate 7,374 downwards.
TTGATGACCGTATTTTCATTCGCACCAGTTCGCCAAACTTCTCCATTCGGTACCAATTTTCCAAATACTTTTCTTCCGTTTACATTTGGTCGATTATATTCAACTTCAAATTCTGTTAAACCTACTTTTTGTTCAACTTCAGCATGAGAACTTACCGCGGGAAATTTCATTTGAGCAAAAGCACAACTTCCTATTAACAAAGCTAAAACTGTTGATGTTATTTTCATATAATTATTTCTTATTCTTTATTTTATCTGTTTTTTTATCGTATCCATACGGACAATGTTTGCATCCACTTTTACAACAATACCCTCTTTTTTTTAGATATTGTTCAGTAAATATTCTGAAACCTTCTGGAGATAAATAATAATCTCCTTCTTCAAACTTTTTCATTTCTAACGCTGTGAATTTACAACTTTTATCTATAAACTATCATTAATTTTGGTATGATAATTATTTGCGAAACTTCTTCTAAATTTACGCTTTTTAACGCTTTTTAAATCAATATCTCTCAGATTGCTTAATTTTGACACAGAATCGAGTTAGTAAATCATGTTTGTAGTTGTTTTGAATCGTTTATTTCGCAAGAACTTTATCGGAATTACCATTTTTCCGTTTATTTTTTTGAGAGATAAAAAATTAAAGAATGATACTGTTTTAATCAATCATGAAACCATTCATATTATTCAACAACTCGAACTTTTAGTTGTCTTTTTTTATCCTTTTTATTTGATAGAATATATGATTCGATTAGTTCAATACCGTGATCAACACAAAGCGTATCGAAATATTAGTTTTGAGCGTGAAGCGTATGCAAATGATCATAATTTGAATTATTTAAAAGAACGAAAATTTTATAGTTTTCTAAAATATTTGTAAATGATTTGGAACGATTATAAAGCTCAAATACAGCCGATTGATATTACGCATATAACTTCTCAGAAAATTCAACTTTCTATTTTGAGAGAAGATTTAATTCATCCTGAAATTTCTGGAAATAAATACCGAAAACTAAAATATAATTTTATTGAAGCTGAAAAATTGGGTTTCAAAAAATTAGTAACATTTGGAGGTGCTTTTTCTAATCATATAGCAGCGACTGCTGCGGCAGGTAAAATTCATGATTTCGAAACAATAGGCATTATACGAGGAGAAGAGTTAATTGATAAAATTGATGAAAATCCAACCTTACGTTTTGCTGAAAAATGCGGAATGCAGTTGCATTTTATTTCGAGAGAAGAGTATAGGAAAAAAGATGAAATTAAATTTTTAGATGATTTAAATACTAAATATCCAGACGCTTACGTTATTCCAGAAGGAGGTACAAATGAGTTAGCTATAAAAGGTTGCGAAGAAATTTTGTATGCAGATTGTTTCGATTTCGATTATATTGCTTCGGCGATCGGAACTTGTGGAACAATTGCTGGTTTGATTGAAAGTTCTAAATTGCATCAAAAAATAATAGGCTTTCCAAGTTTAAAAGGGAATTTTATTCCAAAAGAGATAGAAAAATTGACAAATAAAACGAATTTTACTATTTTTAACGAATATCATTTTGGTGGATATGGAAAAGTTTCGGATGATTTAATTACTTTTGTAAATGATTTCAAGCGAATTAACCATATTCAATTGGATCCTATTTATACAGGAAAGATGGTTTTTGGTATTTTCGAATTGATTAAAAATCATTATTTTAGTGATAACTCTAAAATTCTTATCGTTCATACAGGCGGACTACAAGGAATAGAAGGGATGAATAAACTTTTAAAAAAGAAGAATAAAAATATTATAGAATGAGAAAATTGTTGTACGTTTTTAGCTTTGTTTTGGCCATGTCAACACAAGCCCAAGAAAGTAGAGACATAACTTACATTCGAAAACATGCTATTTTAGCTGTTGAAGAAATGCAACTTTACAAAGTTCCGGCAAGTATAACTTTAGCACAAGGTTTATTAGAAACAGGTGGAGGGCAAAGTAGATTAGCTGAGCAAGCAAATAATCATTTTGGTATAAAATGTAAAGGACCAGCAGAATGGTCGTTGGATAAACCAAGAATTTACCACGATGATGATGCAAAAGGCGAATGTTTCAGAAAGTATCTTTCAGTTGAAGAAAGTTACAGAGATCACTCAGAATTTTTGGCATTAAGACCCTATTATAAGGCTTTATTTAATTTGGATCCAACAGATTTTAAAGCTTGGGCTCATGGATTAAAAAAAGCTGGTTATGCAACAGATTCAAAATATGCGTTTAAATTAATCTCTCGAATAGAAAAATATAATTTAGATCAATTTGATAAGATTTCAGCTGAAGAAGTTTTTGCTAAGTTATACGCATTATATAACAATCAAGATGATTTGATGTTAGCGAATAATTCTTCTAAACAGATGAAAAATGAGCCTAAATCAATCAAAGAAGAAGTTATTTTAGCTTCTTACCAACCCAAAGAAAATATTGTAGAAAAGAATGAGCCTATTGTAAATAACAAAACGGTTGTTTATGAAACTCGTCCTCAAAATCCAACAACTCGCATCAAAAATCACAAGAATAACATTCCTTATATTGTTGCACAAGCTGGAGAAACGATAGCGACAATCTCTAAAACGTATAATAAAGTTCCTTCTGATATTGCGAATTTCAATGAAATACAAATGGGATCTAAGTTGAAAGATGGACAAATTGTATTTTTTGGAAAAAAGAAAACAAAAGGTTCTGATTATTCGTACAAAGTACAAGAAGGTGATGATATGTACACGATTTCTCAGCGTTTTGGCGTAAAAGTTAGTAGCTTATATAAACTGAATCGTATGGAGCCAGGTGCGCAACCTAAAGTTGGACAACGAATTAATTTAAAAACTAAAGTTAGAGCATAATGAGCTCAATAATAAAAAAAAGCTTCCAAATGGAAGCTTTTTTTATTTCATCATTTTGAGAATATCAACCAATTGTTGATTGATTCCTCCTGTTTGATAATCCATCGGTGCAGGCGCGCGATCAATCATAATATTTCCTTCTTTGTCTAAAATAATAAAAGTCGGAATGTATTCTATCTTATAATCAAAGCCAAAGTTATCTTCTCTTCCTGCAAATAACTGTACACCAGACATCTGATTTTCTCTCACCATTTTTTCCCAAATTGGCTTATCTTCTAATTTATCCAAAGAAACACTTACAAAATGAATTGGTGCATTATGAAATTGTTTTTCCAATTCTTTCATAAAAGGAATTTGAACTTTGCAAGGTCCACACCATGTTGCCCAAATATCCATGTAGACATATTTTCCTTTGAAATCTGATAAGTCAAATCGTTTTCCATTGATATCAGCCAAAGAAAAATCTGGTGCTTTTATCAATTCTTTCGGAATTTCTGATTCTGGTGATTCTTTTTTTGCAACAGAATCAATCTTTTCTATTTCAGCAGATTCTTCAATTTTTTGTTCGGATTTATTACAACTAAAAAATGTAAAAAACATTGATAGTAATAGTAGTTTCGTTTTCATTTTATTTTTCAAATAAGTATTAAAAAACTTGATAATATCTATAAGTCTTTCGTCAAAAATAAACATTTAAACGTTAGCAATTTCATAAAATACCTCAATTCACTTGACAAAGGGGTATCTGACATCGTATATTTGCAAAAAATTGTACAATTATGAAAATGAAAACCTCCGATTTCGACTTTACTTTACCTGAAGAACTTTTAGCAGATCGCCCTTCTGAAAACAGAGACGAAGCTCGCTTAATGGTTGTTCACCGTGACACCGGAGAAATTGAACATAGACAATTTAAAGATCTTATCGAGTATTTCGACGAAGGAGATGTAATGATTCGTAACAATACGAAAGTTTTCCCTGCTCGTTTGATGGGTAACAAAGAGAAAACTGGTGCTCAAATCGAAGTTTTCTTGCTAAGAGAATTAGATGCTGAGACTCGTTTATGGGATGTTTTGGTTGATCCAGCGCGTAAAATTCGTATCGGAAATAAATTATTCTTCGATAATGATGATACATTAGTTGCAGAGGTTGTTGACAATACAACTTCTCGTGGACGTACTTTACGTTTCTTATTTGATGGATCTTACGAAGAATTCCGTGCAAAATTGAAAGAATTAGGAGAAACTCCACTTCCAAAATATATTTTACGTGATGTTGAACCAGAAGATGCAGAGCGTTACCAAACAATTTATGCAAAACACGAAGGAGCTGTTGCTGCACCAACAGCTGGTTTACACTTTTCTAAACACTTATTAAAACGTTTAGAAATTAAAGGTGTTGATTTTGCTGAATTAACATTACACATTGGTTTAGGAACTTTTCAAGCTGTAGAGGTTGAAGATTTATCTAAACACAAAATGGAGTCTGAGCAAGTTATTATTCCTCAAGAATCTGCTGATCTTGTAAATCGTGCAATTGACGAGAAGAAAAAAGTTTGTGCTATTGGTACAACTTCTATGCGTTCTATCGAATCTTCTGTTTCTGCAGATGGTCATTTAAATGCATTTGATGGTTGGACGAACAAATTTATTCACCCACCATACGATTTCTCTATTGCAAATTGTATGATTACAAACTTCCACACACCAAAATCTACATTAATCATGATGATTTCTGCGTTTGCTGGACACGATTTAACAATGAAAGCATACAACGAAGCTGTAAAAGAAGGATACAAATTCTACTCTTACGGAGATGCAATGTTAATCTTATAAGACAAGTTTGAGTACAACAAAAAAAGATATACGAAAGCTTTCACAAGCTGAGATTGAAGATTATTTCAAAGAGATTGGAGAAAAATCATTCCGCGCAAAACAAGTGTACGAATGGTTATGGAAAAAGAATGCGCATCAATTTGATGACATGACGAATATCTCAAAAGCTCTACGTGAGCAATTGGGAGAATCTTTCCAAATTCAACCTGTTGAAGTTGATCTTCTACAAAAATCTAACGACGGAACCATCAAGAATGCGGTTAAACTTCATGATGGTAACGTTGTGGAATCTGTTTTAATTCCGACTGATTCTCGCACAACTGCATGCGTTTCTTCGCAAGTTGGTTGTAGCTTGGATTGTACTTTTTGTGCAACAGCGCAATTAAAACGTATGCGTAACTTAACAGCTGCCGAAATCGTCGATCAAGTTGTGATTATCGATGAAGAAAGTAAACGTTATTTCAATCGTCCTTTAAGCAATATCGTATTTATGGGAATGGGAGAACCTTTGTTAAATTATAACGAAGTAATTTCTGCCATCAAAAAAATCACATTGCCAGAAGGACTAGGAATGGCTCCAAGACGAATTACAGTTTCTACTTCGGGAATTCCTAAAATGATTGAAAAACTGGCTGACGAAGATTTACGTGTTAACCTTGCGGTATCTTTACATTCGGCTCGAGAAGAAGTTCGTAATGTGATTATGCCTTTTTCTGTTAAATTTCCGTTGACGGATTTAATGGATAGTCTTCAATATTGGTACCAACAAACAGGTTTACGAATTACGTTCGAATATATTGTTTGGGGCGGTGTTAATGATAAAAAAGAAGATATCGATGCATTGGTAAAATTCTGTCGAAAAATTCCTTCTAAAGTGAATATTATCGAATATAATTCGATTGATGACGGAATCTACAAACAAGCATCAGAAGAAGCAGTTAACAATTATATCAAAGCTTTAGAATCCAACAATATTGTGGTAAATGTACGTCGTAGTCGCGGAAAAGATATTGATGCAGCTTGCGGACAATTAGCCAATAAAACTGGAAATGATTAAAACATAATCAAATGAAATATTTAGCCATATTTTTATTTTTGATTCTGACTAAATTCTCTTTCGCGCAAATAGTAGAAAACATCGATACAATTTCTATTGATGATTATAAAATGGAAAGTATCAACTTACCGCCTACTTTGAACGAAATTTCGACTTTAGAATATGAAAAAGAAGATAAAAATGTGGCTTCTTTTTGGGGTTTAAACGATTCTGATTCCAAACCAGAATTGTATCGTTTTGATGCAAAAACAGGTAAAATTATCAATACTATTTTCATCACAAATGCTCCAAATATCGATTGGGAAGAAATGTCTTCGGATGATAATCGAATTTATTTTGCTGATTTTGGAAATAATTTGGGCAAACGAAAAGATTTAGCCATTTATTTTATCCAGAAATCAAACATCGATTATTCAAAATCTTATCAGCAATTAAAAGCTGAAAAAATAGAATTTTATTATCCAGATCAAGAAACTTTTCAGTTCAAAAATATGACGACAAATTGGGACGCAGAAGCATTTTTTGTCTACCAAAATCAATTGCATATTTTTACAAAAGAATGGTCAAATATGTCAACGTCTCATTATGTTGTTCCTATTGACTCTTCTAAAAAACACGCAGCCAAAAAGTTAGAAACTTTTCCTACAAATTACGCTGTAACTGCTGCTTATATCGATGCTGATGTAAATAGTTCTACCAAAGGAGTTTATCTGTTAGGCTACACAAAAGAAGCGTTAACGTTTATCAGTTGGTTTGATTTGCCAAAAGATAACAATCAGTTATTCTTCACTTCTCAAGTTAAAAAAATAAGTTTACCTTTGGGCTTCACGACACAGTTGGGACAATTGGAAGGTATTTCAGTTTTGCCAACCGAAAACAAAATTTGTTTTAGCGGAGAGGAATTTAATTATAAAGGATTCTATGCAAAACAGGTTGTACATTGCATCAATAATTTTACGAATTAAAAAACTAAATTTTGGGTAACACGGTAGATTTGATTAAAGCTCCGATCGCGGAGGAAATGAAATTGTTTGAACAGAAATTCTTCGAATCGATGAAGAGTAATGTTTCGCTTCTTGACCGTATTTCCAATTATATCGTGCGTAGAAAAGGAAAACAAATGCGTCCGATGTTTGTATTTTTAACTGCAAAATTAAATGGCGAAGTACAAGAACGTACCTATCGTGCAGCTTCTTTTATCGAGCTTATTCACACCGCAACTTTGGTACACGATGATGTAGTGGATGATAGTACATTGCGTCGTGGTTTCTTTTCACTTAATGCGATTTGGAAGAACAAAGTAGCTATTTTGGTGGGAGATTATTTTTTATCAAAGACCTTAATTATTTCGACTAAAAACAAAGATTTCGATTTACTTGAAGTTGTTTCGGTTGCGATACAGGAAATTTCGGAAGGTGAATTATTGCAAATCGAAAAAGCGCGAAAACTTGATATTACAGAAGATGTATACTTCGAGATTATTCGAATGAAAACGGCAACGCTTATCGCAGCTTGTTGTGAAGCTGGTGCGCGTTCTGTTGGTTGTTCGGAAGAAGTAGCGAAGAAAATGCATCGCTTTGGTGAATTGGTTGGAATTGCCTTTCAGATC
>NZ_DKSQ01000060.1:68159-95712 GCF_002472765.1 Empedobacter sp. UBA7252 | reverse complement strand
AAAGTCTTTGCATAATTGCGTCTAATCATAAATTGTTCGTATAGTAGAGAAAATAAAGTTTCAATTCTTTTTGAATGTATAAAACTGAGGTTTGTAATCTTTTTGATTCGATCTTTTCAGTGTTTCTAATCGATATTAACTTCATTAAATAAATCAATATGTTTCAAAAATGAATACATGAACAGATGCTGGACTAATGTTAAAACTCAGGAAAACACCACTTAAAGAACAAACAGCATGAAGTTTATAACCATAAAAAGACATTTACTGAGAAGCACAAAAACCTCTGTTTTGTGCATTATACTAGTGTTCCTTGTAAATTTTGAGCTATTTATACTTGCTATTTTACAAAACTGAAACGGCATACTATCAATGATTAAAACAATTTTCAAATTCATTAAATTCTTTCGCTAATTTGAGGCGAATACTATTAATTTGATATGATAATCTACATTTTCTTCGATTGTAAATACTTCGCTCAATTTTACAACTTACGCTTTAGGAATATTCCGAAATGAATTATTTTCACTATCAATACCCATAAATTCAGTAGTTAAGAAAAGACTTATGAGTTTTAAATCAAATGTTTAGGTCTTCTACATTGATAAATTAAAAGTTTATCTTAGGATATTTTTCATAGAATTTCCAATATTCTTTTATAATTTGCAAGTAAGTTATTCATTGTGAATTTTTTATTGTAAAAACAATTTACAAATTTTCAATCAAATGAACAACTTTATTATTTAATAATCAAAATGCAGAACAGGCTAAAAATATAAACTTTTAATAAAATCTCTAGAATAATTTTGAGGATGAGGAATTTTCAAATAATTGCAATTAACTAAAACTTTATTATAGAATAATATATCAATATCTATTAAACGATCAACGTAACTCTCATTTTCTTTGGGTTTAAAATAGATTCTTCCCATTTTTTGTTCAATATCTTTAATTTTTTTCAAAATCTTAAATGGAGAATAACTTGTATTAATTTCTATTTTTTGATTTAAGAATAAATTAGGTGTAGTAAATCCTTCAGCCTTATTTTCAAGAATATTAGATTCTTTTTTTATTTCGCCTACCTCTTTGTTTATAAGGTTTTTAGCTGTTTCTAAATTATTTTTTTTGTCACCTAAGTTTGTACCAAGTAACAAAATGACTATATTTTGCGACATATAGAGCAAAAGTAATAATAAATTAAAAATGAAAAACTTTTTCGGGAGAGTATTCTCAACAATCATAGGAAATCTATTAACGATTAGTGTATTTGTCATACTACTTTTCGTGTTGATATTTGTTTCAGCATTATCTGCTCCAACAAAAAGTGTGAAAGATGGTTCTGTTTTAGAAATTTCGTTGGAAGATCCAATTATGGAAAGTGATATGGATCGTTCCGTTTCTATTTTTGATATGTCAGAAAGTCCAAATGTTTTTTTACAAGATATTATTCATTCAATTGAAGAAGCGAAGAATGATGATAAAATAAAAGGAATTAGTCTGAAATTGGATAAATTTTCTGGTGGAGCTACGCAAGCGACTGATATTCGTAATGCGTTAGAAGATTTTAAAAAATCTGGAAAATTTGTGTATTCATATTCTAATTCAGGAAGTCAGTTGTCATATTATATAAGTAGTGTATCTGATAAAATTTATCAAAATCCTTTGGGTGGAACTTTATTACAAGGTTTGAGTTCTAATATTATGTTCTTCAAAAATGTAGGAGATAAATATGGTGTAGATTTTCAGGTGATTCGTCACGGACAATTTAAGAGTGCTGTAGAGCCTTATATGAGAACAAATATGTCTGATGAGAATCGTTTGCAATTATCGGAATTATTGAATGATGTTTGGGGTAATGTTTCAACTTCGATTACAAAATCACGTAAAATTTCTCCTGAACAATTTACAACAGTAACAGATAGTTTGTATGCTTTCATTCCAGAAACAGGAAAAGAAAACAAGATTTATGATGTATTGGCTCAAGAAAATGAATATCAAAAAATGTTATTCTCAAAACTTGGTTTGAAAGAAGAAAAATCAAAAACTGATTTTGAAGTTCTTGATAAACATACTATAAAAATGGAAGATTATTTTGAGACCTTATCAAATAAATCTGAAAAAGATAAAATTGCAGTTTTGTATGCTTCAGGAACAATTACTGAAGGAGATGGTTTTGATGGTATTCAATCAAAAACTTATGTAGATGCGATTCGCAAAATCAGTCAAAATGATAAAATCAAAGCTTTAGTTTTACGTGTAAATTCTCCTGGAGGTAGCGCAAATGCTTCAGAAGAAATTTTATATGAATTGATGCAATTGAAAACGAAAATGCCAATTGTTGTGTCTTTTGGAGATGTTGCGGCGTCTGGTGGATATTATATCGCGCAAGCTTCTGACAAAATTTATGCGCAACCAAATACAATAACTGGGTCTATTGGTGTTTTTGGAATGATACCAAATGCGCAAAAATTATTCAATAATTTCGGATTAGATTTTGATGAAGTAAAAACGAATGCAAATGCAGATCAGTTAAAGTCTTTGACGACACCATTATCACCAACAGCAAAAAATACGATGCAAAAATCAATTGTATTGATTTATGGAAAATTCGTAAATCACGTTGCTACAAATAGAAAATTAACATACGAGCAAGTTGATAAAATAGGTGAAGGACGTGTTTGGTCTGGAACTCGTGCAAAACAAATTGGTTTGGTAGATGATTTCGGAAGTTTAGATACAGCAATAAAAGAAGCAGCTAAATTGGCTAAAATCGAAAAATATTCGACAGAGAATTACCCAAAACGAAAAGATTCTTTCGAAGAATTTATGGATAATCTTCAAGGAAAAAATACCGAAGCAGCAATTGCAAAAGAATTAGGGTCGGACGGAATCCGAATTTATAAAGAAATAAAGATGATGAATGAACAAAAAGGTATTCAAGTTAGGCTACCTTACGATATTCAAATTCGATAAAAATCATAAAAAAGGGTTAAAATATTTTTAACCCTTTTTTATTGTTAAAATCTTACTATTTTAGTAAAAATATTTAGATGATTAAAAAATTAAATTCTCTTTTATAATCATCTAAATTTATTATACTTTTGTACATTCATTTTTAATAATACTGAGACATAATCAACGATGGGATTATTTGATTTTTTCACGCAAGAAATTGCGATTGACCTGGGGACTGCTAACACTTTAATTATTCATAATAATAAAGTTGTAGTAGATAGTCCATCTATCGTCGCTATACATAGAAGAACAAATAAAGTTATTGCTGTTGGAGAACAAGCAAAACACATGCAAGGTAAAACGCATGATGATATAAAAACAATTCGTCCTTTAAAAGACGGAGTAATTGCAGATTTTGAAGCTTCAGAATTCATGTTGACAGAGTTCATCAAGAAAATTCCTGGAATTCAAGGGAAGTTATTTTCACCTTCATTACGAATGGTGATTTGTATTCCTTCTGGAATTACAGAAGTTGAGAAACGTGCTGTAAAAGATTCTTGTGCACGCGTTAACGCAAAAGATGTTCGTCTTATTTACGAACCAATGGCTGCTGCGATAGGTGTTGGAATTGATATCACTCAACCTAAAGGTAACATGATTATTGATATAGGTGGTGGTACTACAGAAATTGCCGTTGTTGCATTAGGTGGTATTGTTTGTGACAAATCTGTGAAAATTGCAGGTGATGTTTTTACAAATGATATTGCATATTACTTAAGAACCCATCATAATTTATATATCGGAGAAAGAACTGCTGAACGTGTTAAAATTGAAGTTGGAGCTGCTGTAGAAGAACTAGAGCATGCACCAGAGGATATGCCAGTACAAGGACGTGATTTGATTACAGGAAAACCAAAAGAAATTACTGTAAATTACCGCGAAATTGCACGTGCATTAGACAAATCAATTTTACGCATTGAAGATGGTGTAATGGAAACGTTATCTCAAACTCCTCCAGAATTAGCTGCTGATATTTACAACACTGGTATCTATATGGCTGGTGGTGGAGCTATGTTGAGAGGTTTAGATCAACGTATTTCTAAAAAAACAGGTTTACCAGTTTTCTTGGCTGATGATCCTTTACGTGCTGTTGTTCGTGGAACTGGTATTGCACTTAAAAATATTGATAAATTCACTTTCTTAATGAAATAGAAGAGTAAAGAGCAATGCAATATATTCTGAATGCGATTAGAAGAAATGGAATGCTATTAATTTTTGTCTTTTTAGAGTTAATTGCGTTGTTTCTTGTCTTTAAGAAAAATATTTATCACGAAACTATTCTTGCCTCTGCAAGCACATCGTTTACAGGTTATGTGGATGATAAAATTGCAAAGGTGACAAACTTTATTCATTTACCGAGTACCAATAAAGATTTGATGGACGAAAATGCCTTTTTGCGTGAGCAATTGGTGCATTTAGGTATTAAAGATGCGAAAACTAAAAAGTTTTACAAATCGGATACCTTAGGTTATCATCAAACGTATTCTTTTGTACCTGCAGAGATTGTAAATAACTCGATTATCAAAACGCAAAACCTTTTGATGATTGATAAAGGAACAAATGATGGAATAGAAAAAGGTGACGGAATCATTACAAATAATGGTGTAATTGGTATTGTAACTTTTGCTGGGAAAAATTATTCTCGTGCAATTTCGTTGTTAAACAAGGATATCAATATCAATGCACGTATCAAAGGAAATCAATATTTTGGGACAGTGAAATGGGATGGAAAAGATCCTCGTTATGTTCAGTTATATGAAATTCCGAAATACATCGAAGTGAAAAAAGGAGATATTATCGAAACAGATGGTAAATCACCAGTTTTCCCAGAAGGAATTATTATAGGTAAAGTTGTAAGTAAAGGAATTGATGAAACGGGAGAAATGAAAGTTCAAGTAAGATTGAAACAAGATTTCGCCAATTTAGCTCAAGCTTATGTGGTCACAAACCTTAATAAAGTTGAAATTCAACAAGTAGAAAAATCAGATACAATAACAAGTCCACAGAATGTTCAATAAAGATTTTTTAATCAATATTATCAAGATTATCGTTTTAGCTTTGTTACAAGTTTTTGTGTTCAATCACATCAACTTTTTAGGAAGTTATCAACCATATATCTATATTGTATTTGTATTATTTTATCCGCCTTATCAAAATAAATATGCCTTACTAATCTTATCATTTATGTTAGGATTAATGATAGATATTTTCGAATACACAGGAGGAATTCATGCTTTTGCATTAACACTTATCGCATTTCTTAGAAATCCAATCATCAAACTTTTGGCAGGAAAACAAGATTACGAAATGGAATTTTTCTCTTTCAATTCGTTCAGTTTTGCGCAATGGTTGTTTTATTTGATTATTCTAATTCTTGCACATCATATTATTTTATTACTTCTTGAGAATTTTAAACCATCAGGAATTGGATCTTTGATGCTAAAAGCATTAATCAATTCGGGAATAACTTTTGTGTTTGTCTTTATTTATAAAATTTTATTTAAAAATAAAGTTGGAGTATGAAAAAGTTGATGGTTGTTTATGCACTCATCCTGTTTATAGTGTTTCTATTTATAGGACGTTTGGCGTATTTGCAATTATTTACAGATCGTTATACGTTAAATGCATTTAATACTTCGATCAAACAAGAAATTATTTATCCTAATCGTGGTGATATTCTTGATCGAAACGGAAAATTGTTGGTGAGTAACACATATTCGTACGAATTAGACGTTATTCCAGGGAAATTAATTGACAGTTATGGAGAATATATGAATGGTTTTGATAAACCTAAATTCTCTAAAATGATTGGAATTTCTACACAACAATTTGATTCTATTTTAGATAAAATTGTTACCGCAAAAGATTATAAAAAATTATCGCCTTATCCATTCTTAAAAAATATTTCGCGAGAGAATTTTGCTCGTATGCAAGAACAATTGTACTTGTATCCTGCATTTAGCATTATCAAACGTCCCGAGCGTAAATATATGGTAAATTCTGCCGGAAATATACTGGGCTATATAAACGAAGCCAATCAATCTTATATCAAAACAGATTCTACCTATTATCAACCTGGAGATTTGGTTGGTATTGCTGGTGTTGAGAAATCGTATGAAAAAGATTTGCGAGGAATAAAAGGTGTAAAAAACTGGATTGTAGACCGAACAATGAATGTTGTTGGTCCATATAAAAACGGAGATTATGATCGACCTGTAAAAAGTGGGAAAACAGTTCATTTGACAATTGATTATCGTTTGCAAGAATTGGCAGAACAAATGCTTCAAAATAAACGTGGGGCAATTGTCGCACTTGATCCTAATAATGGTGAAATTTTGGCTTTAGCATCCGCACCTACAATTAATCCAAACGATTATTTGAATACAAAGTTGAGAAGTGCATTAATCAACGATTCTATTGCTCGTCCAACTTATGATAGAGCTTTACAAGGAACTTATCCTCCTGGTTCTACATTCAAAATGGTAACGGCTTTGGCTGGTTTACAAATGGGAACGATGACAGAAAAAACAACATATGTTTGTAAACATGGTTTCCGTTATGGACGTATGCATATTGGTTGTCACTGTGGAATGTATTATACGCCGCAAGGTTTAGAACATGCAATTGGAAAATCATGTAATAATTATTTTTCTGAAGCTTATCGTGATATTGTTCGTAAAGATCCAAATGATTATAGTGTCGGAATTAACGAATGGGCTTCCATTTTGAATAGTTTCGGATTAGGAAAATTTATGGGAACAGATTTACCGGTTGGTAGCAAAGGTCTTATTCCGACAGCTGAGTTTTACGACAATCGCTTTGGAGAAGGTGTTTGGAATCCTTACCGTATTATTTTCAATGGTATGGGACAAGGAGATATTAATACAACTCCGCTGCAAATGGCAAATTATACAGCAATTATTGCCAACAAAGGATTTTTCTATACACCGCATATTGTACATAGTATTGATGGAAAACCATTGACGGATTCTACTTATATGGTGAAAAAAAATACATTGGTTGATCCAAAACATTTTGACATCATTCAACGCGGAATGCGTAATGTATTTACAATGGGTACAGCTCGTAGTTTTGATACAAGTTCTTTTGTACAATTTGGTAAAACTGGAACTTCTCAGAACTCTCATGGACAAGATCACTCATTATTTGTATTGTTTGCTCCAGCAGATAAACCAAAAATTGCGATTGCTGCAATTGTAGAAAATGGTTCTTGGGGTACAACTTATGCTGGACCAATGGCGAGTTTGATCGCAGAATTATACGTAACGGATACAATAAAACGACCTGCGTTAGTGCAACGTATGAAAAATGGTAATCTACAAGGCGAATATCGTCGTCAATGGATAGATTATCTAAAAAGAAAAGGATTATACGTAGAACCTGTAAAAAAGGATTCTATCGGAAATAAAATAGATAGTTTAAAATTTAAAAAAGATTCAACAAAACTAAAACATGAGCCAAAGCAGATTACTAAAAGGAATTGATTGGATTGTACTGATCCTAGGGTTTCTGATAGTAACTTTCGGGATTATGAATGTGTATAGTGTCAATCCAGATTTAGGTGTAAAACAGCTAATTTGGTTTGGACTTGGAATGGTGATGATATTGATTTTGATAATTGCGAGCGGAAACAACCGTAATTTTTTCGAAATTTATAGTCCTGTTTTTTATATCATTTCCCTCGTTTTGCTCGTCGGAGTTTTGATTGTTGGAAAGGAAATTAATGGAGCAAAAGCGTGGTATCGTTTTGGACCTCTGAGTTTGCAACCAGCCGAATTTGCGAAGATTGGTACAGCTTTGTTGATTGCTAATTTTATCAATCATTCAAACGCAAATCTAAAAGACTTAGGTTTTATAGGAAAAATATTGTTGATTATCGCAATACCAGTAGTTTTAATTCTTTTACAACCCGATTTAGGTTCAGTAATTATTTTCTGTTCATTAAGTATTGCCTTGTACAGAGAAGGACTTAATCCATGGATAATTTTAGCACCAATCATATTATTAATCATTTTCTTGATTTCGATTGTACAAATTCCTTTTTACGTTTTATTAGTTTTTGGATTTATAATTCTTACAATAGCTTTATTAATTTTAGCTTTCAATTATAATCAGAATGTAGTTGATGCGATGCATGGTGTTTTAATCGGCTTATCAATTTTCTTTTTATTATTGATTGGAATTTGTTATTTGGTTGAAGATTTATCTGAAGAAACACGCGAATCTTTCGGACATTTATTTCCAATGCGTTCCTTATTTTTCTCAGAACCAATATTTTTTAATACAACTTTCTTTGGATTGATAGGATTCTTTATATCAATTATTCCAGTTTTAATTTTAAAATTAACCGAACAAAAAGAAATTAATGATTCACCATTCAAAACACAATCTGGATTAGCTGCAAATGTTCTGAATTTTAGTATTATTGCGTCTATTGTGTTGTTATTATTTGCAAGCACGGTTAGTTTTATTTCTCCGATCATTTTTGAGAAATTACCCAAACACCAAAAAGAGCGTGTGATGGTTTTGTACGAAGGAGAAGCAAAGTATCGTGATACTTCGGGATATAATTTATTGTATGCAAAAACAGCGATTGGTTCGGGCGAATTATATGGAAAAGGTTACAATCAAGGAACTATTAAAAAAGGAAGGTTTGTACCAGAACAACAAACCGATTACATTTTTACAACAGTAGGAGAAGAGTGGGGATTCATTGGTAGTACAGCCTTGGTGATTGTTTATGCAGTTTTCGTAGGGCGATTATATTTCTTAGCCGAAATCCAAAAAAATAGATTTGCACGATTTTATGGATATGCAGTCGCCTCTATTTTATTTTTCCACTTTTTTATCAATATCGCAATGGTGATTGGGCTTTTCCCAACGGTTGGTATTCCGTTACCATTTTTCAGCTACGGAGGAAGTTCTTTATGGGGATTCACTATTCTGATCGGAATTTTCCTAATCATTCATTACAAGAACAGTCAAGGATTTATTTAGAATAATAATTCAATAGAATAAAAAAGCTACATTGATTTTCAATGTAGCTTTTTCGTTATTATTTCGATACTTCTAACTCAGAAATATGATGAACTTTCTTAATTAATTTATTGTCTTTATCAACCAAAATTAGAGTAGGAGTAGATTCTATTCCATATTCTGCCGCGATTGGCGAATCCCATCTCAAAAGATCAGTATAATTGTACCAAGGTAATTCTTTCGTAGCATTGTTAAACGCTGTTTGATCATAGTCTAAAGAAATAGCAACAATTTCTCCACCTTTTGATTTGAAGTTCTTGTAAAACTCTTTAATGTGCGGGATTTCTTGTTGACAAGCAGGACACCAAGAAGCCCAGAAAACAATTAATTTTTGATCTTCTTTGATATCATATAATGATTTTTTCCCATTAACAGGTTGAGGAAAAGTGATATTAGGAACTTTACTTCCCACTTGCATAGAAGCGCTTTTTTCCACTTTCTTTTTCAATTGATCTGTTACATTAGAAGTCAAACTTTTTACTTTATCTACATATTTTTTATGAAAATTTGCATATTCTTTTTCAGGAACAAAGTTTAAGATAGTTGTCAATACATTTTGACCTCTTGTCGTTTTGATATCTGTTTTAGCCAAAATTTCGTCTGTAGCAGCAATTAAATTCCCTTCTACATCTTGATTGTTTGCAGCAGCTAATTTTCCATTAATATAAGCAAAAACTAAATCATTAAACATTCCAGATTGCTCCAATCGTATATCATCTTTTACAAAATGATTCACAATTTCATTTAGCGTTTCAGCATCTTTATTTGTTTGAGCTTTTTGTTTCAAATCATTCAACTCATTAATATAGGTAATTAATGGCGAAAAATTTTCGTTACGTTTCAACTCTTTTATACGCTTATCTTCTTTTACCATTGCTGTATAAAATTCATCAGTTGGTTTATACATTTGCATTAAATAAGGAAAAACCTGGTTCTGAATTTCATTTAATGGTTGAAGTGCTAAAACTTTATTGTATTCCTTTTGTGTATTTCCCTCAAAAATTTCAAGTTTAGTAGATATTTCTTGCCCACTAACCGTTTTGAATTTTAGATTTTTGTTATCAGTTAATAACGAAAGATTTTCACCTGTTGGCAAATCAATACGTACAAAACCATTGTATTCTTTTGGAACTTTTACAGAAAAATTTCCGTTGTTATCAGTAATCGCATTGTTGATTAATTTCATTTCGGCATTGTCGAAAATTTTAACCAAAACAGGTTTATTTGCATAATTTTCTATTTGCCCAGAAACATTAAACTGCCCAAAGACAGAACTTCCTAAAACAACAAGCGGCAGTATAAATTTATTTTTCATAGTTTGTTTGATATAAAAAAACCTCAATCTATTGATTGAGGTTTAAAAGTATGAATTTATTTTTTAATTATTAGTCTTTGTTCATATGAATCTATTCCTGCAATTGTTACAGCTGTAACAATTAAAAAAGGTGCATAATCATGAATAGATACTTTTCTAATACCATCCCTATTTCCTGTATTATCTCCGTTCATATTACAATTTTTCCAATCTGAATAAAGGATTTGTAGGTTGGGCGTTAACAGATACATTAATAATGAAAACAAATAAAAAAAACAAGTTAATTTTCAATAATTTTTTCATAGCTAGTTTTATTTGTTAATGGTTTTCTTCGTTAAAGTTTCACCACCTTAATATACAATCTTAACCAAATATAAGGTTGGAATATTATTAATATTTAAATTATAATCTGTATTTGTAGAAATATTGTTTTATAAAATATTTGACGTCCAATTAAATTAAAAATTGAAATATTAGCGGTTGTATTACTTTGCTCAAATTTAACAAAATGACCTCCATTATTTCAATATAAATAGTAGCTTATTTAAATCATTTATATCTAGTGTTTTTGGTGATTGATTCCAATAGAATTCTAAGCGATTATTAATTTTATCGTCAGCTATTTTTTATATATTTATATTGTGTAGAATCACTATAGACCTAAGCAAGTGTGACTAAAGCAAGTAGATTCTTTTTCATAAATTATGTTATTTTTGGTAGGTTTCTATTAAATTAAATAATAATTTTATTACAAATATAAAAATATTTATTAATAAGTTACTATTCAACAGATTATATTATAACTTTTTCTGGTAAATCTTTAATGTTATACATTAAATCAGTAAAGATTTCTTCCGTAACTGCTCGTAATCCTCGAGCTCCTAAACCCAGTTCATTGGCACGGTCTACAATTCTATTTAGGGTTTCGTCCGTCACTACAAGCTCTTTTCCGTCTAGGGCAAAAAGTTTTGTATATTGTTTCATTAGAGAGTTTTTTGGTTCTGTCAAAATAGCTCTCATCGCTTCTTTATCTAATGCTTTAAGATACGTAATAATTGGTAAACGTCCAATTAATTCTGGAATGATACCAAAGTTTTTCAAATCTTGTGCATTTACTTCATCCAAAAGATTTTCGATTTCTTTGTGATCCTCATTCTTGAAACCAATTACGTGTTTCTTCAAACGATCTGCAATGTGTTTTTCTATTCCAGAAAAAGCTCCACCAGCCACAAATAAAATATCTTTTGTATTAACTTCTATAAATTTTTGATCAGGATGCTTACGTCCTCCTTTTGGTGGCACGTTAACAATAGTTCCTTCCAAAATTTTAAGCAAAGCTTGTTGTACACCTTCTCCAGAAACGTCACGTGTAATAGATGGATTGTCACTTTTACGTGCAATTTTATCTACTTCATCAATAAATACGATTCCTTTTTCGGCAAGCTCTACATTGTAATCAGCAGATTGTAAAAGACGCGTCAAAATACTTTCTACATCTTCTCCTACATATCCAGCTTCTGTAAGTACAGTTGCATCAACTATTGCAAACGGAACATTTAATAACTTAGCAATTGTTTTAGCTAATAATGTTTTTCCACTTCCTGTTTCTCCAACTAAAATTACGTTCGATTTATCAATCTCTACATCATTTTCTTTGTCTAGTAATATTCTTTTGTAATGGTTGTATACGGCAACCGACAATATTTTTTTTGCCTGGTCTTGACCAATCACGTAATCATCTAAAAACTCTTTAATTTCTTTCGGAGATTTTAGCGTTAATGGTTTTATCAAATCGTTATTTTCGTTAAATTTCGATTCTTCTAAAACTATACCATGAGCTTGTTCTATGCAATTATCACAAATATTACCGTCGATTCCAGACACTAAAATATTTACTTCGTTTCTGCTTTTTCCGCAAAAAGAGCACTTATTTTCTTCCAATTTTCTATACTTAATTAAGATGCAAAGGTATTTATTTTCTTTTAGATAGAAAATATTTATTTGTTAATTTCTATCAGTATAAATTATGGTAAAATAAAGGATGAAGTTATCTTATTTTAGATTATTGTTTTTTATGTTTCTTTCTTATTGTTTTACAAATTTTTAAGTATTTGTAAACGAAAAAGGATACTCAATAAGTTGAGTATCCTTTTTTTGTATTTTTATTGAATTTAAAATTATTTACGAGGCAATAAAACTTCGTCAATCATTCCATATTCTTTTGCTTCTTGTGAAGTCATCCAGTAATCACGTTCACCATCTTTTTCGATTTGCTCGAAAGTTTGACCAGAATGAGTTGCAAGAATGTCGTATAATTCTTTTTTTAATTTCAAGATTTCCTTCAATGTAATTTCCATATCAGTTGCTTGTCCTTGAGCACCTCCTAAAGGTTGATGAATCATCACGCGAGAATGTTTAAGTGCTGAACGTTTTCCTGCTGCACCTGCACATAATAAAACTGCTCCCATAGAAGCTGCCATTCCTGTACAAATTGTTGCAACATCTGGTTTTACTAACTGCATTGTGTCGTAAATTCCTAATCCTGCATAAACACCACCACCTGGTGAGTTAACATAAATCTGAATATCTTTTGTTGCATCTACACTTTCTAAGAACAATAATTGTGCTTGAATAATATTTGCAATTTGATCATCGATTCCTGTTCCTAAAAAGATGATTCTATCCATCATCAAACGAGAGAAAACGTCCATTTGTGCAACGTTCAATTTTCTTTCTTCAACGATGTAAGGCGTTGTATTTTGGATGTAACTCTCCATATGTAAAGAGCTAATTCCTTTGTCTAACAGCGCATATTTTTTAAATTCTTCTCCTACGTTTTTCATTATTAAATTTAGATTTTAAATGAAAGGTATAAAGAATTTTTTAGAAGTGATTAAGCTTCTGCTAATTCTTTATTTTTTTCTGTAATAATGTCAACAAACTCGTCAAATGTTACTTCTTTCTCGTTCAATTTTACATTGTTTTTGAAGATGTCTAACATTTTGTCTGTAAACACTTGGTATGATAAACGGTTGTATTCTTCTTGATTCTGTAAAGCAGACATTGCAATTTGTTGTAATGTTTCTTCTGGAATAGAAGTTTGACCGTACATTTTTAATTGATCTTTGATTGCAGCAAAAGCAGCTTCTTTTACTTCCTCAGCATTTACTTCTACATTGTTAACTTCAGCAATTTTAGCTTCGATTAATTGGTAACGTAAACCTTTGTCCATTTTTACCAATTCTTCTTTCGCTTGCTCTTCAGAAGTTACATTTTCGTTAGAAGTGATTAACCATTTTGTTAAAAATTCTGTTGGTAAATCAAATTGAACTGTATCTAATAATTTAGCTACAACATCATTGATAATTTGTTTGTCAGATTCTTTGTTGTACATGTTTTCTGACTCTTCTTTGATTTTGTTACGGAAAGCTTCTTCTGAATCTACAGCTCCTTCTCCATAAACTTTATCAAATAATTCTTGATTAACTTCAGCTTTTTCAGCTTTGTTAATTTCTTTGATTGTATACGTAACGTTAGTTCCTTCTTCAGAAACTTCTGTGTTCAATTGTTGTGCAGCTTCTTCAGCAGTGTCAAAAATATCGTTAGAATTTACTTCTACAACATCACCAGCTTTTTTACCGATAAATGCAGAAGCATCTTTCAATTCTTCTAAACGGATAAATGTTGGTTTAGCTTCTTGTCCTTCTACAGCAGCTTCTACTTTCAATACAGCTTCAGCTTCAGCTTCAGTTAAAGATTTTAATGATCCAAAACGAGCAGCGAAATTATCTACATATTTTTGGATTTCGTCGTCAGCAACTTTTACTTTGTAGCTGTCAACTTCTACTTTAGATAAATCAACATCAAATTCTGGAGCTAATCCTAATTCGAAATCAAATGATAATTGATCAGCATCCCAATCAACATCTTTCATTACTGGAACTGGATTTCCTAAGATTGATAATTTTTCTGTGTTGATGTATTCAGATACACTTTTTTGTAAAATTTCGTTAACTGTATCAAAAACAACAGCTTGTTCGTATTGTTTTTTTACAAAGCTCATAGGAACTTGTCCTTTACGGAAACCTTTGATGTTAGCTGTTTTTCTGTATTGGTTTAATACATCAACTACTTTTTCTTGATAATCTGCCTTATCAACAGTTACAGTTAATACTGCGTTTAATTTGTCTGTTGTATTTTTAGTAATATTCATCTACCTTAAATTTGGAGTGCAAATGTATAAATTATTAATGATTTTTAATAGTAAAAAGTAATATTACAATCAATTCATTCACTATAAATTAACAATTCGGATGGAATCTTATCAAATACTTGATATTTTGATTTTAGATGGAATGATTGAATTGATTATTTACTACTTTTCTGAGGTGATATTTTCAACAATTAAGCCATTTGATTTTTGCTGACACAATGACATAAAAAAATCCAGAATATACGTTCTGGATTTTCAATATTTCGAAAATTTAATTTCTTATAATTCTCCGTAATTTGCGTAAGATTCGTCAAAAACAAAATCCTCCATAAATTTAGTTGTGTAATTACCCGCGATAAAATCTGGATTATCCATCAACTGTAAGTGGAAAGGAATCGTTGTTTTGATACCTTCGATATAAAATTCCCCTAACGCACGTTTCATTTTTGCTATTGCTTCTTCACGCGTTTGTGCAGTAACAATGATTTTTGCAATCATAGAATCGTAATTTGGTGGAATTGTATATCCAGCATAAACGTGTGTATCAACACGAACACCGTTACCACCAGGAATATTAATATTTGTAATTTTCCCTGGAGAAGGGCGGAAGTCGTTATAAGGATCTTCTGCATTGATACGACACTCGATAGAATGTCCGTTTGGATAATAGTTTTGACCAGAGATTGGCTCACCATCCGCTAACATAATTTGTTCACGAATTAAATCGAAACCTGTTACTTGCTCAGTAATTGGATGCTCTACTTGGATACGAGTATTCATTTCCATAAAGTAGAAATCTCCGTGTTTGTCAACTAAGAATTCAATTGTGCCAACACCTTCATAACCTATATATTCACAAGCTTTAACTGCTGCATCTCCCATACGTTGACGTAATTCGTCTGTCATGATTGGAGAAGGGGTTTCTTCTGCTAATTTTTGATTACGACGTTGAATAGAACAGTCACGTTCTGATAAGTGACAAGCTTTACCGTTTTGGTCACTTGCAACTTGAATCTCGATATGACGTGGTTCTTCGATTAATTTTTCCATATACATTCCGTCGTTACCAAAAGCTGCAGCAGCTTCTGTACGAGCAGATTCCCATGCGTGTAATAAATCTTCTTCTTTCCAAATTGCACGCATACCTTTACCACCACCACCGGCAGTAGCTTTCATCATAACTGGGTATTTAATTTCGCGCGCAACTTCTAAGGCTTGCTCATAGCTTTCTAATAAACCATCAGAACCTGGTACTACAGGAACACCAGCTTCTTTCATAGTAGCTTTCGCATTGGCTTTATCTCCCATACGCTCGATATTTTCTGCAGAAGCACCGATGAATTTGATTCCGTTAGAAGCACAGATTTTAGAAAAAGTTGAGTTTTCAGATAAAAACCCGTAACCTGGGTGAATAGCATCCGCGTCAGTAATTTCTGCAGCCGCGATGATGTTAGCCATTTTTAGGTACGAATCTTTACTTGGAGCAGGACCAATACACACAGCTTCGTCAGCGAAACGTACGTGTAATGAAGTCTCGTCTGCTTTAGAGTAAACGGCAACCGTTTTGATTCCCATTTCTTTTGCAGTACGTATAATACGCATTGCAATTTCACCTCTATTAGCGATTAATATCTTTTTAAACATAATTTTTTAGATGTAATTGATTAAGCTGGATCAACTAAGAATAATGGTTGATCGTACTCAACTGGACTAGCGTCGTCCACTAAGATTTTTACAATTTTTCCAGAAACTTCTGATTCGATTTCGTTGAATAGCTTCATTGCTTCAACAATACATAAAACTTTACCTGGAGCAATAGCATCACCTACATTAATAAAAGGTTCTTTACCTGGTCCTGCAGCACGGTAGAAAGTACCAATCATAGGAGATTTAACTGTAATTAAATTACTATTTTCTTCTTCTGTTGATGTTGTAGAGTTATTTGCTGGTGCAGCTGCTGACGCTTGAGGAGCGGCAATTGGAGCTACAGGAGCTTGTGGTACATAAATTTGTTGAGATGCAACTTGTGCAGGTACGCTTGCTAAAGTTTTGATTTTGATTTCGATGTCATCTTGTTTGATGCTTACTTCAGCAACTTCTGCTTTTGATACGAATCTAATTAAATTTTGAATGTCTTTAATGTCCATATAATGCGGTTTTTTATTTGACCTTTTATGTTTGTTTTTTATAAAACGATTTCAAAGGTATTGAAAAAAAAATAAAAAAAGCTGTTTCTTTTTAGAAACAGCTTCAAAATCTTTCGAAGATTATATTATTCAGTAACTTCTTGTACTTTCTCTAATACTACTTTACCTTTGTAGTATAATTTTCCGTCAGACCAGTGAGCTCTGTGATATAAATGTGCTTCACCTGTTGTTTTATCGATTGCTAATTGTGGAGCTTCGATTTTGTAGTGTGTTCTACGTTTATCTCTTCTTGTTGACGACTGTCTTCTCTTAGGATGTGCCATATCTAACTACTTTTTTTTCTTTATTTCTATAATTTATTTTAATAATAAAAACCAATTAAGGTTTCAAATCTTTCAATTTTGCCCAACGAGGATCAATGTCGTTATTATCGTCATCGTCATCATTGTTGTTGTCTTCATCGTAATGCTCGTATTCTTCATCTTCGTCTAATTCGTAAATGCTGTATTGGTCTAACAATTCAATCATTTCAGAATCGCTTTTGCCATTCAAGACATCGGGATGAATTCGTTTTGTTGGTACTGATAACATTGCCAATTCATAAAGAACTTGCGCAACGTTGATTTGGTATTCCTCTCTTGGAATTACCCACATTTCAAAATCAGTATCGTCAAACTCGTTTCCAAATTTAACAATTAATTCTGCATTATTTGAAATTTCTTGCTGAAACAATTCTCCAGTCAAATCACAAGGAACCGTAATGTCCCCTTTTAAGCTGATTTCTAACTCAAGCATTGTCGATTTTTTGTCTAAAATAATTGTTGCAATTAAATTAGGATTGTCAAAATCCTGCTCAATTTCAAATAAATCAAAGAACGATTGTGATAATTCGAATGTAAAATCACTCTTACCAAAAGGCAAGCTTGTAAATACAATATTATAATTTTTTAACTTGTCCATACCACAAAAAGGTGTGCAAAGATAATCTAATTTATTTAAAATTAATAGCTCTTTGCAACTTATTTTAATTTTTTATTCTTTATTATCGCCTTTTTCTAATTTTAGAGGAATATGTTGCAATACATTTTTTGTTAGCTCTTGGTATTCGTTTCGATTTTTATATAATTCGATCGCTGAAAAAATAGCTTCCTTAAATGATTCTTCGTTTGCAATTCCTTTTCCTGCGATGTCGTAAGCCACACCATGATCTGGCGAAGTTCGTACAAATTTTAATCCAGCTGTATAATTAACTCCTTCATCAAAACTAATTGTTTTGAAAGCAACCAATCCTTGATCGTGATACATGGCTAAAACCGCATCAAAAGCGTCTAAATTATTTGGATTGAAAAAACTATCTGCCGAATAAGGTCCAAAAACTAATTGATTTTCGTTAATGCAACGCTCGATAACTGGCGAAATAATTTCTTTTTCTTCTGATCCTAATAAACCATTATCGCCTGCATGAGGATTAAGTCCAAGAACTGCAATTTTTGGTTTTTCGATGGCGTAATCTTCAATCAAACTTTTATGAATTTGTTGAATTTTTGCATAAACAGATTTTGGATTAATTTGTTTTGCAACTTCGCTAATCGGAATATGTTGAGTCACTAAACCTACTCTCAATTTCTCCGAAACTAAGAACATCAAAGGTTTTCCTCCCCAAACTTCTCCTAAATATTCGGTATGACCAGGGAAATGAAATTCTTCGGACTGAATATTATCTTTATTAATTGGAGCCGTTACCAAAACATCTGTAAAACCATCTGAAACAGATTTTGCAGCCGCTTTTAACGATTGATAAGCGTGTTCACCAGCTTCTTTGGTTACTTTACCATAATGTACATCAATTTGATCTTTCCAAAGATTAACCACATTGATTTTTCCGTCTACAATTTGATTCGCATCTTGAATACCTTGAAAATTGATTCGGTCAAATTTTAAACGATCTTTTTGATACGATAATAATTTGGTAGAACCGAAAATAACAGGCGTAAAAAATTCTGTTATTTCTTTTTCTTGTAAGGTTTTTAAAATGACTTCAATTCCGATTCCGTTATAATCACCAATCGAAATGGCAACTCTAATTTTTCTATCTTTTTCAGACATAATGTTAGTTTAATATGATTGGCTGGATGGTTTGTATTTTTTGAAAAATTTCTTGTAAATTAAATCTACAATTAAACCTCCAATCCATGATGAAAAGAATAAAACTGGACAGATCGCAATTTCGTACCAAGTTGGGTGATTTGGCGTGATAAGAACGTCGCCTAATGCAACGATTAGGACAATAAAACCTACAAACATTGTGTAAGCTTGTTTGGCTCTTCTTACGATAAGTGCAGTTACAACACCTCCAACTAAAGCTGCAATTCCGCTAATTGCGAGCATTGATCCAAAAAATTGAACTTCGAATTTTTTTCCTTCTTGGTGCGAAAAGTATTTGATGATGTGTCTCCATTCCGGAAAAACTTTGTCGTCCCATCCTAATCTATCCGCGTTGTATATAAGACCAAATTGTATAATGGTAAAGATTACAGCTAATCCTACCACTACAGCAATTGTGTTTCTTAATACAGTTTTGTCTTTTAGCATAATATTTTATTAGTCTGCAATAGCGATTACAGAAATTTCAACATTTACGTCGCGTGGTAAACGAGCAACTTCTACACATTCGCGTGCAGGATAATTTTCGTCATTAAAAAAAGAAGCATAAACTTCGTTGACAGCATTGAAATCATTCAAATCCTTAACGAAAATTGTTGTTTTTACAACTTGGTCAATTGTTGTTCCACCCGCTTCTAAAATTGCAATTACATTTTTCATTACTTGATGAACTTCATCTTGAATACCTGTTGTAACCAACTCATTTTTTTCTACATTAAAAGGAATTTGTCCTGATGTGTAAATAAATCCGTTGTATTTTACACCTTGTGAATAAGGTCCAATTGCTTGTGGTGCTTTTTCTGTATGAACGATTTGTTTTTTCATATTAATATTTTTTTTAGTAATTAAGTCTTGATCTGTCGTTGTATTTTAAATCTTGTAAGATTGATGCTTTGATTCCGATAAAGAAATCATAACTTTTATATGTTCCCATTGGCGTCCAGTTGAACGATAAGGTAAAGCTTCGTAAATCTCTTTCAAAACCAAAACGTACATAGGTAATTTCACTTTTGATAAAATCGTAAGTTGCATTTGCCGAAATTGCCCAATATGGTGTTGGTGAAATTTTACCATTCATTGCAATAGAACCTGTGCTACTTCCTTTTCGTTCTGTTCCTTTGCTATAATTATAACTTAAATTAGCTGTTAAACTCCAAGGAATAGCAAATTGAGCATAATTATCGCTGTCGTAATAGAAATTTTCGTCACGAACTGTTCCACGCTTTTTATAGTTCTTGGCATCGAAACGTTTTCCACCAAATGTACTATTATCAAATGTGTAACCTGTTCCTAATGTCATATTCGAAATACGAAGATTTCCTAAGCCAAGTTCATCAATGTATTGCGCAACTTCACTTCCTTCAGCATTAATGTAACGTTGAATTTTATATGGATTAACAGTTGATGAGAATTGTACATTAACTTTTCTATCAAACAAAGATGTCATTCCATTAATACTAATTGGAGAAAGTTTAAATTCATCTGCAGAGAAATTATAAGATGAACTCAAACGTAAATATTCAAAAATCTTTACTTTTTTGAAACCTTTCGGATCATTTGTATCTTTTACTTTCATCTCTAAATTGTTCGAAATTCCAAAGTTTAATGAATTTGTTAAACCAGGAATTGATACACCATACAACATGTTTTGATATTGGTTGTACCAAACTTCTTCTTGATTTTGGTTTTGATACGCTTTATAATATCCCCAAGATTGACTTTGGAAATCTGGCGTGTAACTATAACCAATAGATGGTGTAATTACGTGCTGAATTCCTAAAATCTTAGCATCTTTATTTGGATTAAGATATAATCCATAAATATTTGTTGAAACAGAAGCATTGAAATTAAATGTTCGATAAGAATTGAATCCTTTCAATGTTGTGTCTTCTACTTTTCCGTTAACAGAATTGTAATTTTTAATCAAACGATTATCACCCCAAACTTCATTATAGTCAGAAGAAAGTGTTAATGGGAAATAATTAGCAAGTGTAATACCTGTTTGCAAACCAATTTTGTGATTGGCTCCCATTCGCATTTGATCTTTCCACATTTTGTCTGTAAAAATATCTTTGTCGTTGGTGTTAACTTCATTTCCGGCTTGCATACTATACGTTAAACCAAGATTTTGAATTAAACCTTCTTTTGGCATATTTTTCTTTGCAAAAGGGAAAATACGAGACATTGTCAAATTGAAACGAGGAAATGCAATGTTAATATCTCCAGTATTATAGTTTTGAGAGTGAGACATACTCAATTGAGCTGTTAGAGGTGCATTCTCAAAGTTTTTTGTTAAGTTGATAGACGAGTTAACGTTGTTTGTAAAAACTTGTCCAGTATTGATGTATTGATTTCGTACAGATTCACGGTAATATTTCGAACTCGAAAAGTTAACATTAGCATTGAATAACCAATATGGATTTGCTTTTGGGTCTTGGCTATGCGACCACATTACACCAAACATATTTTGTTTAGAAAACGCATTAGAACCTTCTGTAAGACCTTTGATACCAGTTAAGCGATTTTCTACATTGGCTGCAAGTCGTCCATTGTATTTATAACGTTTTTTATAGGTAGACTCGGCTCTAGCAGCCCAACTACCTTTTGTATAAACATCCCCCGAAAGTTTTAAATCAAAATTATCTCCAAATGGAACATAAAACCCTAAATCTTCGATAAAGAAACCAAGATTTGTACGTTCACCTGGGCGAGGCATCAAAATACCTGCGGCACGTTTTGCACCCATCGCTGGAATGTAACCAAATGGTAAAGCTAGCGGTGTTGGTACGTCATAAATCCACATATTGATAGGTCCGGTAATTAATGTTTTCTTACCATTTTTATCAATCATTTTTCCTTCTTTGGCGCGAAGAAAATAATCTGGTCGAGTATCTTTTCCTTCTTTAAAATATGTATCCGTTGTAAAATCGGCACGTTTTAATAACATTACCGAATCATTGACACGCTTCGCTTTATCAGCAATGATGATTCCATCTTCTTGCGTCATGCGAATGTTATACGCAATTCCAACTTTCGTTTTGAAATTTACTTTGAAAGCATCTTGCAAAATTTCTTGTTGACCTTGTGTAAACTTAGTTTTTTCAATAATATTCCCAATAGAATCGCGCTTACCTTCGGCATATACATCACCTGTATCCCAATTTAGTTCGATATAATCTGCATCAATAGTCATATCGCCGTAAACTACATGTGCCTTACGCAAAAGGTAAGTCATACGTTTTTTACGATTATGTATTTCGTCCTCGGAATTGTGCTCTACCACAAACTCTAATTTCTCTTTTACAGGGATAATAGTATCTAATTTTACAGAATCAGAAACTATCTTAGAGTGATCTTTATCGTTATTATTTTGCTTAACTTGTCCAAAAGAAACGGTGCAAACCATAACTGGACTAAAAAATAAAATCGATTTAATTGCCTTTGTAAACAAATTGAAAAACTTATTTTTTATAAATTGCGTCAAAATTAATCAAAAAAACAAACCTATAGTATGAGTTTAAAAATGATTAACATACAAAAGTATTTATTTTTTGCGATGATGATGGTATTTTCTACATTTTCATTTGCACAAAAAAAGCAAAATTTTGTAATTGTTATTGATGCTGGTCATGGTGGACATGATGCTGGAGCAAGGGGAGTCGCTGATTATGAAAAGAATATCACGTTAGATGTTTCGAAAAGATTAGCGGAGTTAATTAAGAAAAATCACAAAGATGTTAAAGTTGTTTTAACACGTGATACAGATATTTTTTTAGAATTATGGGAACGTACACGAATTTCAAATGATAATCATGCGAATTTATTTGTCTCGATTCACTGTAATTCGGCTGATAACAAAAGCGCAACAGGAACAGAAACATTTGTAATGGGATTGAAACGATCTAACGAAACAGATGAAGTTTCTAAACGTGAAAACTCGGTTGTGTTTTTAGAGAAAGATCAAGAACGTTACGAAAAATTTAATCCAAATGATCCGGAAGCGGTTATCGCTTTTGAGATTATGAATGCAGCTTATAAAGAACAATCTATTCGTTTTGCAGATTTGGTAGAAAAAGGTTTCGTAAATCGTGATTTCAGAAAAAGTAGAGGTGTTAAACAAGCAAATTTTCACGTGTTGAGAGGAAATGCTTCTCCTTCTGTTTTGGTAGAGTTAGGATTTATTTCGAATTATGATGAAGGAACATTTTTAGCATCAGACGAAGGAAAAGATAAAACGACGACTACAATTTATGAAGCTTTTAAACAATTCAAAAAAGAATATGATCGTAGAAGTGGAGTAGAGGACGAGGACGAAAAACCTAAACCAGTTAAAAAAGTTGAAAAACCTGTAGAAGGAAAAAAATTGAAGGTAAGGGTAATGGAGTCTAAAATGAAATTTTCTTCAACTTCGCCGCAATTAAGAGGTTTAACAGATTTAGATGTAATTCAGGAAGGTGATAATTACGTGTATTATTACGGAGAAACAGATTTACAATCTCGTGCAGATGATTTGTTGCAAACGGTAAAACGTAAAGGATTTTCTGGTGCAAAAATTGTAGAATTTGAAACGAATAAAAAATTAGAAGGTGGTAAAAATTATCGTGTTCAGTTTATGACATCAAATAAAAAATATAAAGACAAAGACGAAAAATTTAATGGATTGACAAATGTGTTGCGAGTAAAAGAAGGTGGACTTCAGAAATATTATTATGGCTCTGATAAAACAATGGAATCTGCTCAAAAAACATTGAAACAAGTACAAGACAAAGGTTTTAGAAACGCCTTTATCGTTACATTTAATGGTGAAGAACCAATGTAAACGTAATATAAAATGTTTCTTTACAAATTAAATTTTATTTTTGCATAAAATCATAACAAGTGAAGTTATCTAAAGAATTAAAAATAGGAGTTGTTACCATCTTAACCTTAGTAGGTTTTTTCATGCTATTCAATTTCTTAAAAGGTCAAAATATTTTTTCATCAGGACGTTTGTTTACTGTAAAATACGAAAATGTAAGCGGATTAGCTCCTTCTAAACCTGTTTCTGTAAACGGTTTGAGAGTTGGTCAGGTGAAAGAAATTAAAATTATAGATACTGCAAAACCTATCTATTTTGAAGTCGTGATTTCTGTCGAAAAAGATATTCAATTTTCGAAAAAAACAATTGCAGAAATTTACGAACCAGGAATTATGTCTGGACCAGAAGTTAGACTTTTATTAGACTATGGACCAGATGTAGCAAAAGATGGTGATTATTTACAAGGTCGTATTGCAGGCGGAATGTTAGATGGTTTGACGAAACAATTAACGCCAACACAAGCAAAGTTAGATAGTGTTTTATTAAGTTTTAATCAAACATTAGGAAGTGTAAACAATGTTTTGGATCCGTCAACTCAACAAGATATTAAAGCAATGTTGAGAAACTTGAATCATACAATTGATTCGTTCGACAAAACAGCGCAATCGTTGACTGCAACATCAAATAGTGCAAATAATTTGATCAAAACAAACGAAAAGACATTGAACACAACGCTTAACAATGCAAGTGCTACAATGGCTTCTGCAAAAGCTACGGTTGACAAATTTGGAAAAACTGCGGATAAATTAAACGCGTTAGAATTAGATCAAGTGATTAAGAATTTTGAAAATGCGTCTAAAAACTTAAATACATTGTTAGAAGATATGAATAATGGAAAAGGTTCTTTAGGAAAATTAGCAAAAGATGAAACGCTTGCTAACGAACTTGAAGCAACAATCAAAAATATGAATGAATTGGTAACAGACTTAAAGAAAAACCCAAGTCGTTATGTGAACATCTCTGTTTTTGGTAAAAAGCAACCAGTTCAGCCATAAAATCAAAACTAAAATTTAAATACTCAAAACTCACAAAAAGACTAATAAAAAATGATGAAGTACATTCCAAATGTAATCTTTCTTCTAATTATGATAGGAAGTATTTGGTTCTTTGCGCAAAACGTAAAGAAACTTATACGTAACATCAAATTAGGGAAAGAAATAGATCGTTTCGATCATCCTGCGGAAAGGTGGAAAACGATGGCTCGTGTGGCTTTAGGACAAGGTAAAATGACTGTTCGTCCTCTTGCTGGTATTCTACATGTTTTTGTTTATGTAGGATTTGTTTTAATCAATATCGAAGTATTAGAAATTATCATCGATGGTGTATTCGGAACACACCGTATTCTAAGTTTCTTAGGAGGTTTCTATAACGGAATGATAGGGTTTTTCGAGATTTTAGCCTTTTTGGTGATGGTTTCGTGTATCATTTTCTTCTGTAGAAGAAACTTTGTAAAAGTTGGACGTTTTTGGAAACCAGAAATGAAAGGCTGGGCAAAAGACGATGCTAATTATATCCTAATTATGGAGGTTGCATTTATGTTGGCTTTATTTACAATGAATGGTGCAGATCAAGTGTTACAAAAAATGGGTGCACCTCATTATATCGAAACAGGATCTTTTCCAATTTCTTCTTGGTTAACAGCACCAATTATTAGTCAATTCAACGACATCACATTTATTACAATTATAGAAAGAGCAGCTTGGTGGTTTCATATCATCGGAATTTTCTTTTTCTTAAATTATTTGTATTATTCAAAACATTTACACATCATTTTGGCTTTTCCAAATACATGGTTTTCTAAGTTAGAACCAAAAGGAGAATTCAATAATTTACAATCTGTAACAGATGAGGTAAAAATGATGATGGATCCAAATGCAGATCCTTACGCAGCACCTGCCGAACCACAGGGAGAGCCAGAAACATTTGGAGCAAAAGATATTTTTGATTTAAACAGAGTACAATTATTGAATGCCTACACATGTACGGAGTGTGGGCGTTGTACATCTGAATGTCCAGCAAATTTGACAGGGAAAAAATTATCTCCTCGAAAAATTATGATGGATACTCGTGATCGTTTAGAAGAAGTAAGTAAAAACATCGATGCAAACGGAAGTTTTGTGGATGATGGTAAAATGCTTGTCAACGATTACATTTCACCAGAAGAATTATGGGCATGTACATCTTGTAATGCATGTACACAGGCTTGTCCAGTAAATATCGATCCGTTATCAATTATTGTTGATTTACGTCGTTATTTGGTAATGGAACAATCTGCTGCACCAAACGAGTTGAACATGATGATGACAAATGTCGAAAACAATGGAGCTCCTTGGCAATTTAACAATGCGGATAGATTGAATTGGGCAAACGATTAAAATTGTAAAATACAATTACTCATTCTCAAAGAACTATTAATTTTTGTACATAACACACAAACACAGCACACATGGAAAATTTCTTAGAGGAAAAAATTGAAAACGGAGAAAGAGTAAGTCCTATTTTACCAGAAAATGTTAAAAATTATTTAATTGACATTGATGGAACAATTTGCGATGATATTCCAAACGAAGAACCAGAACGTATGCTAACAGCAGAATTATATCCAGATGCTTTAGAAACATTAAACAAATGGTACGACGAAGGACATATTATCACATTTTTTACATCACGTACAGAAGAACATCGTGAGTACACAGAAATTTGGTTGAAAAAACATGGTTTCAAATACCATGGACTTTTAATGGGAAAACCTCGTGGAGGAAATTATCATTGGGTTGACAACCATTTAGTAAAAGCGACACGATACAATGGTAAATTTACAGATTTGGTTGAAAAAAATGTTTCGATTCAAGTTTTTGATGATGGAAAACATTAAACTAAATCCATTCAAATAACACAAAGACTACAAAAAAATATGTCAAATATTACAGTTAAAACAATGGCTCAATATATGGCCGAAGGCAAACAACCAGAAGTTTTGTTTTGGGTTGGTTGCGCCGGAAGTTTTGATGACAGAGCTAAAAAAATAACACGAGCATTCGTTAAAATTTTAAATAATATTGGCGTAGAATTCGCCGTTTTAGGAACAGAAGAATCGTGTACAGGTGATCCTGCAAAGCGTGCTGGTAACGAATTTGTTTTCCAAATGCAAGCTATGATGAATATTGAAGTTCTGAATGCTTACGAAGTGAAAAAGATCGTTACAACTTGTCCACATTGTTTCAATACGTTGAAAAATGAATATCCAAGTTTAGGTGGAGAGTATGAAGTTTTGCATCATTCTCAATATTTACAGCAGTTAATCAACGAAGGTAAATTGAAATTAGAAGGTTCTGAAACGTTCAAAGGAAGACGAATCACTTTCCACGATCCTTGTTATTTAGGTCGCGGTAACGATGTGTACGAAGCGCCTCGCGAATTAATCGAAAAATTAGATGCCGAATTAGTCGAAATGAAACGTTGCAAAACACGTGGATTATGTTGTGGTGCTGGTGGAGCGCAGATGTTCAAAGAACCAGAAAAAGGAAACAAAGACATCAATGTAGAACGTACAGAAGAGGCTTTAGAGAAAGAGCCGCACATTATCGCAACAGGTTGTCCATTTTGTAATACAATGATGACAGACGGTGTAAAACACTTCGAAAAAGAATCAACGGTTATGGTAAAAGACTTAGCTGAATTGATTATGGAAGCGAAAGATTTATAATCGAATTTATAAAAATAATATAAAAAAGCCATCTCTTTGAGATGGCTTTTTTATGTAAAAATTTTAGCTTTCTAACATC